>JANNKI010000119.1:0-11770 GCA_031396225.1 bacterium
CTGCGACCACATCAGGTAGGCCCAGAAGATGCACCACGCGAACAGGACCTTGCCGATGTCCCAGAACATGTTCGACGTGATGTACGCCTCGAGCCCGCGCTTGGCGCGCAGCCGCGTGGCGAGCATCGCCACCACCGAAACTCCGGAGATGAACGCGCCGGCGTACACGAACCAGCCGAACAGCGGGCTCACCCAGTTGGGTGTGAGCGCCATGATGAAATCCCAGGAGAGCACCGAGTAAAATGCCACGAACGTCAGCACGATCTGCGGCGAGAGGTGCGCGACCTCGTGCGAGTACGACTTCGCCTCGGCCTCGTCCCCGCGCCAGGTTCCCACCTGCTTGTCGTAGAGCGGCTTCAATACCGGCGTCACGTGCGGGGCCAACAGGTGCAGGTCGCGTCGCAGCGACGCGTTCACGAGCTTGCGCGCCAACCACCAGAACAGCAGCAGTCCGCCGAGCGTGCGCACTATCAAGAACGGCACGTTCAGGAACGGCGTCAGGCGCGGCTCCACGTAGCGCGTCCACGGCAGGTAGGTGCTGATGCCGGCCGCGAGCAGAATCACCATGGTCGCGATGCCGAACGGCAGGTAGCTCGAGAGCGACTCGCCGATGCGCATGATGGGCCCGCCCCAGCGGCCGTTCGACAGCCTGATGGCGGCGGCCAGCACGACGCCCGCCTCGGCGATTCCCAGGAAGTAGAGCGTGTTGATGGTCCACGCACCCCACGCGCGCAGCGGGTTCGTGGCGAGCAGAAAGCCGAACGCGGCGAGCCCCACCACGATGAGTGCCAGGAACACCTGGCGCTTCTTCGGGTCCGGCGTCCCGGGCAGGCGGCCGGCGATGTCGCGTAGAACGGCCTCGTGGCTCATCGCGGGCTGACCTTCTGCATGTGGCGGATGTAGTGGACGATGCTCCACGCGTCGTGCGTCGTGAGCGCGTTGCCATACGCCGGCATGAGGGCGCCGCCATGACGGATGTACATGTACATGAATCCGTCGGTGCGGCCGCGCGTGCCCTCGGCCAGCAGGTCGGGCGGCGGGATGAACTTGGCGCTGATCGGCCCGTCGCCGATCATCGTGCGGCCGTGGCAGCTCCAGCACACCGTCTGGAACAGGCTGTCGCCACGCGCCACGGACGCTTCGCTCGAGGCGGGTGCCACGAGCCTTGCCCCCGCCACGTCATAGGGCGCCGGGTCGTCGCGGTAGGCGTCGCGGCCTTGCGTGGGCACCGACAGCGAATCCGGGGCGCCCCAGGTGGTGCTCTGCGGGTCGATCGCCACCGTCTGGCGCATGTCGCGGATCGGGTAGTAGGACAAGTGCGTGAGCGACTTCCTCAAGTCCGAGCAACCCTGCTGGAACGACACCGACCACAGGGCGAGCAGCGCCATGAACGCGATGGGCCTAAGCATGGACCTGCACCTCGGGCGCGCCCTGCCCCTTCATCATCTGCTCCACCTTGGCGCTCGCGTCCGGCGCGCACGGCACCCAGATGCCGATGCGGTCCTCCTGGAAGCGCGGATCGTAGGGTGCCGACGCCTTGATCTGCGGCAGGCGAGCCAGCGCCAGCATGCCGAGCAGGTTCGAGAGTCCGGCGAGCAGGATCATGGACTCGTAGCCGAGAATCGTGAACGGCGGGACGCTGATCAACTCCTTGCCGCCGATCACCAGCGGCCACGAGCTGATCGAGTACCAGCACAGCGCGGTGCCGCCGGTGGCGCCGAGGAAGCCGCCCACCAACGTGACCCAGCGCACCAGCGACGGGCCCTGTTCGAGCGCGCGCTCGATCTCGTGGTGCGGCACGGGCGAGAACACCTGCAGATCCTTGTGCCCGGCCTGGCGCAGCGCGGTCACCGCGAGTGCGGCGTCGTCCACGTAGTAGAAAATGCCCATGACCCCGAAGAACCTGGGCGGCGGCGGCGACAGCAGCTTCTGGAGCAGGCCGATCATGCGAGGTCCCTCCGCCGCGGCGGGGGCAGCGTCTCCTTGATCTCGGCAATGGAGAACGCGGGCAGGACGCGGACGAACACGAGGAAGAACATGAAGAACCACGCGAACGAACCGACGATGAGCGCCACCTCGGTGATGGAGATCTTGTAGTGGAACCAGTTCGCGGGATTGTACGCGCGGGCGAGCGAGGTGACGATGATCACGAAGCGCTCGAACCACATGCCCACGTTGACCAGGATGCACAGGAAGAACATGGCCGTCATGTTGCGGCGCACGGGCTTGAACCACAGCACCAGCGGGAACACCACGTTGCACGAGAACATGATCCAGAACGCCCACCAGTAGTGGCCCGTTGCGCGAAACCAGAACACGTCGCGCTCGGCCTTGTTGGGGCCGAACCACGCCATGAAGAACTCGGTCATGTACGAGTAGCCCACCATGCACGAGGTGAGAAGCACGAGCTTCGCCAGCTTCTCCATGTGGTCGAGCGTGACGATGTGCTCCATCTTGAACGTCTTGCGGATGGGGATGAGCAGGTTGATCACCAGTGCCACGCCCGAGAAGATCGCGCCGGCCACGAAGTAGGGCGCGAACAGCGTGGAGTGCCAGCCGGGCGTCTGCGCCATCGCAAAGTCCCACGACACGACGCTGTGCACCGAGAACACCAGCGGCGTGGCAATTGCCGCGAAGAACAGGTACGCGCCGTAGAAGTGCTTCCATTGGTAGTTCGCACCCGTCCATCCGAACGACAGCAGCGTGTAGAGGAACTTCATGAGCGGGTGCTTGGCGCGGTCGCGCACCGCGGCCACGTCGGGGATGAGCCCGACGAGGAAGAAGATGCTCGACACGGTCAAGTAGGTGTTCACGGCGAACACGTCCCACTCGAGCGGCGAGCGCACGTTCGTCCACAACTGGCGTTGGTTCGGGTAGGGGAACAACCAGTAGTCGAACCACGGTCGGCCGGTGTGGATGGCCGGGAACATGGCGGCGGTCAGCACGCCGAACACGGTCATGGCCTCGGCGATGCGGTACACCGCGCGGCGGAAGTGCGAGCGGAACAGGAACAGCACGGCGGACACGAGCGTGCCGCAGTGGGCGATGCCGACCCAGAACACGAAGTTCGTGATGTCCACGGCCCACATGACGGGGCGCATGAACCCGGACACGCCCCAGCCGTGCACGATCAGGTTGCGCACCGCGGCGAGCGCCACGGCAAGGACGACGAGATCAAAGAGAAACGCCGCCCACCAGATCTTGCCAGGCAGGCTGATCATCTTGAGCACGTCGTCATTCAACGACGCCTGCGTGATCGGGCGCTTCTCCGGATCGGCCGCGTCGTACGCCGGAGCGTGCGGGCCGCCCGGCACGGGCCCGGGCGGCGTCAGGACCTGGCTCACGCCTCGCTCCCGGTCATGGTGTCGCGCGTCACCTTCTGGAGATAGGTCACGCCGGGCTTGGTGTTGAGCTCCTGGAACACCCAGTACTTCCGCTCGCCGAAGCTCTTCAAGTGCACGGCGGTGTCCGGATCGGCCAGGTCACCGAACGTGATGGCCTGCGCGGGACAAGATTGCGCGCACGCGGTCTGGATCTCGCCGTCGCGCACCGCGCGACCCTCGTCCTTCGCGTTGCCCTTGCCCTCGAGGATGCGCTGGATGCACATGGTGCACTTCTCCATCACGCCCTTCGAGCGAACCGTCACATCCGGGTTCAGCTGCCAGTTGAGCGGCTCGGGAAACGCGAACGTGGTCTTCTCCGGCGCCGAATAATCGAACCAGTTGAACGCACGTACCTTGTACGGGCAGTTGTTCGAGCAGTAACGCGTGCCGACGCAGCGGTTGTAGACCTGCGCGTTCAGGCCCTCGGGGCTGTGGTAGGTGGCGTACACGGGGCACACCATCTCGCACGGCGCGCTGCCGCAGTGCTGGCACATCATGGGCACGAAGCGCACGTCGCTCGCCCCCGGCGCCACTCGCTCCTCGAAGCGGTCGATGCGGATCCACGCCATCTCGCGGCCCTTATGGATCAGGTCGGGGCCCACGACCGGGATGTTGTTCTCGGCGTTGCACGCCACGACGCACGCGGAGCAGCCCGTGCAGCTGTTCAAGTCCACGCTCATCGCCCAGCGATGCTTGGCGTGCTTGTAGGAGCCCACGTCCACCGGGTCCGTCTTGGCGGTGCGCACCTTGAGCTCGGGCTCGAACGCGCTGATCGCGTGCGCGGGTGGCGTCCAGCCCTCGGGGCGCGCCTTGGGCTCGGTGAACTTGCCGGGGCGCGACATGCTCGGGTGCTGCGGGTGCACGCCCTCGCCGGCCGGATAGTGGCCAACCGAGGGACCGTGGTGCTCCCCGCCGGGAGCCGGTGCCGCGTGGCCTTCCGCGCCAGGCGCCGCATGACCACCCGCGTCGGCGGCCGTGCCGAGCAGCGAGGCGAGCGGAACGATCTGCGCGATGTGCCGATCGTGCTGGTGCTTCTCGGCCTGCTGCACGTAGAGCCCCATCGCCGCCTTGCCCCCGCGCGACAGTCGCGCGTTCGCGGCCTGGTAGGCGAGCGCGCCCGATGCGGCGTCCGTGGCCTGGGGCAGCAGCGTCACCGCGTTCACGCCGCGGTTCGTGGCGTAGCGGCCGTAGGCAGTGTGGCCCTGTCCGAGTGCGAGCGCCACCGTGTCCGGGCGTATGCCGGCGTACACATAGGCGGGCAGTTCCACGCTGCCGGCGGCGGTCTCGATCTTGAGCGGCTCGCCCTGCTTCACGCCAAGTTTCGCCGCGGTGTCCGGGTGGATCTCGGCCCACGAACCCCACACCGTCTTGCTCGTCATGTCGGGCAGTTCCTGGAGCCATGGCTTGTTGGCCCCGCGCCCGTCGTAGAAGTGGCTCGACGGCGTGATCAGCAGCGCGTACTCGCCCTCGCCGCTGCGCTCCGAGGCGGCGAACGCGGGCGTGCCTGTCCAGCGGACGGCCGGAGCGCTCACGTCCTCGAATACGCCACCGGCGGCGAGGGACTGGGTCCAGAACGTCTCGAAGTCGCGGCCCTGGCCGAAGCGCGCGTGCATCGCCTTCCAGCGATCGCGCAGGTAGTCATGGTAGCTGTCGGGCCAGGCCGCGCCGCCGCCCGCAGCCTTGGTGAGCGCGATGAGCAGGTCGCCCAGCGGGCGCGAGTCGAACATGGGCAGGCGCTTCATGGCCGGCTGCTGCAGCGAATACACACCGCGCGCCGTCCAGGCGTCACCGAAGCTCTCGAGCGCGTGCGACACGGGCAGGATCACGTCGCAGGCCTCGGAGGTCTCGTCCTTCACCATCGAGAGCGCCACCTTGAACGGGACCCTCGCGAAAGCGTTCACGGGCTGTGCCCACGCTGGCGCGGCGTAGAGTGGGTTGGCGCCGTTCACCACCAGCACGTCGATGTTGCCCTCGGCCATGCCCGCCAACTCGCTCGCGAACTGGGCGAACGTGGCAAGACCGGTCACGTCGAGCGTGCGGTCGAAGCGCACGGTGCGGCCGATGTTGCCTGCGACGTGGTTCAGCACATTCACCGCGGCCACAAGTGCGGTGCCCTGCGTGCCCTGTGTGCCGATGCCACCCCCCACGGCGAGGCTTGGCCCCCGCTTCGTGAACAGCCGCGCCAGGCGCGTCACGGTCCCGGCGGGCACCTCGGTCTGGGCGGCCACGGCCTCGGGCGTCCACGCGGCGAGCGCGCCCCGCAGTGCCGCGCGCTCGGCGGCGGCGCTCCCCAGCCCTTCGGCCACGATCACGTGCGCCAGGCCCAGCGCCAGCGCGTACTCGGTGCCCGGCTTGGCAGCCACCCACTCGTCGGCGCTGGCGCCGGTGGTGGAGAGCCGCGGCTCCACGGTCACGAAGTGGCCACCGCCATCGTCGCGCTGGGCGCGCATCGCGGCGAACCCGCGCGTCTGCGCCACGGGCGACAGGAACGACTCGAGAAAATCGGCGCCGAACGCGATGACGCAGCGCGCCGCGGCCACGTCGTAGCGCGGCACCGCGTCCAGGCCGAAGGTGGCGCGGTTGGCCGCGCGTACGGTCTCGTAGCCGAACGGCTCCCACATCACGTGTCGGCCGCCACTCGCCGACGCGAACCCGGCGGCGAGCGTGCGCAGCGTGCCGGTCTCGAGGCCGGTCAGGAGCAGCGCGCGGCCCTTGGCCGCCGCCAGCTTGCCGCCCACGAGTGCCAGGGCTGCTTCCCAGGTGGCGGGCTTCCAGCCGGTGCCGTCCTTCACGAGCGGCGTCTTGATGCGGTCGGGGTCGTAGAGCCCCTGCAGGCCGGCCTGTCCACGCGCACACAGGCCGCCCTCGCCCAGCGGGTGCGCCGGGTTGCCCTCCAGCTTGATCGCACGGCCCTCGCGAGTGCGCACCACCAGGCCGCAGCCTGCGGGGCACTCGCGGCAAGCGCTTGCGTAGAAGTAGGGCACGCCCGGCAGGATGTCCTCGGGCGCGATCAGGAACGGAATTAGCTTTTCGGCCGGCGGCTGCGCACAGCCCGCCGTGGCGCCGGCCACGCCGATGCCCACCAGTTTCAGGAAGTCTCGACGATGAAGGACCACCGAGTCGGACATGGCGCCTCTAGTGGTGACAGACCAGGCAGTCCATGCTGGCCGGGAAGTTGGGATCGTCGAGATTCTGGCGGTGACACGTGATGCACCAGCCCATCTTGAGCGAGCTGAATTGATAGACCTGGTCCATCTCCTGCACGGGGCCGTGGCATTGCTGGCAGGCGAGACCCGCACGCACGTGGCGCTTGTGATTGAACTTCACGTGGTCGGGCATCTGGTGGACCTTGACCCACTGCACCTGCTCGCCGCGTTCCCAGTAGCCCGTGAGCTTCTGGATCTCGGGGCGGTCCGTGGCCACGAACTTGTGGCAGCCCATGCAGGTGCTCACGGCGGGGATGTTCGCCCACTGCGAGTTGGCGGCGCCGTTGTGGCAATACTTGCAGTCCATCTCGTTCGTGCCGGCGTGGATCTTGTGGCTGAACGCGATGGGCTGCACCGGCCCCTTGGTGTTGCCCAATCGCACGTTGAAGGACTGGGACAGCGCCGCGCTGGCGGTGACGATGGTCGCGAGGACGATGACAGTCGCGAGGAGCTTGGTCATGGCCGCGGGCAAACTATAGGGGCATCACCGGTATGTCAACCCGTTTGTGAAGTGAGTTGCGAATGCCCCCCGAACTCATGCGACGCCATATGACTGAACAAATCCCTGACGCGCGAATCCTGTCCCCCCCCCTCGCCTACCAGCGCGGGGCCTCCACGACCTTGAGCCACTGCCCCTTCATGACGGACTCGTCGAGGTCGAGGCCGTTGAGCGTCGCCATCTCCTCGGCCGGGATGAGCCCGGAGCCCAACGAGGGGTAGAGCGCGCGCAGCTCGCCCGCGTTGCCCGCGGTCTGGACCCGCAGCCGGATGGGCTGGATCATGCCGCGGCGGGGATCCGTGAGCTGCGTCATCGAGCGGATCGCCGTCAACACCTGCCGCTCGTTGGCATCACCGGGCGTGGCGCCCCGGCCGAGCACTTGCAGCATGACGTCGGGCGAGACGCGCACGAACGCGGCCACCAGCGAGGCCTGTCCACCCTGACCGTTCGGAACAGAGAGCGAGCCCACCCATGCCTGCCACGAACCCAGCGTCTCGGGGCCGCCGCGCGAGCCCGAGATCTTGCCATCGGTGGTGAGCCCGACCAGGTAGTCGCCGGGCGACTTGCCGGTGGCGTCGCGCGCGAGGGTCAGCTGCATGATGCCCGACTGGTCCGGCGCCACGCCGGTGAGCGCCGCGTGCGTGTGCGACGTCTTCCAGCCGCCGGGAAACGACATCTCGAGGCCCAGCACCGGGTGGTAGAAGCGCGCGCCCTCGAACCAGCCGTAGCGCGGGTTCTCGCCGTAGACGATGTTGCGCATGCGCTCGAGGTAGCCACGCTGGCGCACGGTGAGGTTGGTGCGCCCGGCCGCGGCCTTGGCCGCGAGCGAAGCCGTGCGCTCGGCGCGAGCCCCGGGGTCGGGATGCGTGGAGAAATAGACGGGCAGCGACTGCCCCGCGCGCGCCGCGATGCGCTGGAGCGTGCGGTAGGTGCCCGGGATCTCGCGCGGGTCGTAGCCCGATGTACTCGCGTAACGCACGCCCAGTTCGTCCGCCTGAGTCTCGTCGTCACGCGAATACTTGAGCATCAACAGGCCCAAGCCCTGCTCGGCCACCGCGCCGTACCGCCGGAAGCTGGGCGAGACCGCCGAGGCGAGCCCGAACCCCAGCCCCGTCAGCTGCTGCTGCGTGATCCGGCGCGCCGAGTGCCGCGCCGTGACGTGGCCGATCTCGTGGGCCAGCACGCCCGCCAGTTGCGCCTCGCTCTGCATGTGCGCGAGCAGGCCGCGCGTCACATAGATGTAGCCGCCCGGCATGGCGAACGCGTTCACCACCTGGTCGTCGAGCACGGTGAACTTCCACGGGAGCTCGGGCTGGTCCGAGGCGCGCGCGACCCGGCGCCCCACGCTGTCCACGTAGGCCGAGAGCGCAGCGTCGTCGTAGGCGCCGAACTCGGCCACGGCGGCGGCGTAGCCCTCACGGCCCATGGCGGCCTCCTGCGCGGGCGTGATCAGCGTGAACTCGCGCTTCCCGGTGGCCGGATTGATGGCGCAGCCGCCGGCGGCGAAGCCGGCGAGCGCCAACAGGATCAGCGCGACAGAACGGCGGATGGCAGGCGTCATGAGGATTCCTCCGTGAACGATGTCTTGTCCCCCGGCCGCCAGCGTGCGCGATGCCGGGGTGACTGGTACTTCTTAATAGCGCGGGACCGCGCTGTCCACCTCTCGCGACCAGGCGTCGATGCCGCCACTCAGGTTCCGGAGCCGCGTAAACCCGC
Organism: bacterium; assembly: GCA_031396225.1. Classification (GTDB taxonomy): domain Bacteria; phylum Eisenbacteria; class RBG-16-71-46; order RBG-16-71-46; family RBG-16-71-46; genus JAIOPA01. The sequence goes on from JANNKI010000119.1 coordinate 8,805, forward strand.
GCTCGCGTAGCACTTCCAGCGCCCGCATGCTGCGCGCCCCGTGGTGGCAGGCCAGCACCAGCGTGCGGTCGGTGGGCAGCTCGTGAGCCCGCGCCGGGATCTGGCCCAACGGAAGATGCAACGCCCCGGGCAGCCGCGCGATCGCCAGTTCGTGCGCCTCGCGCACGTCCACGATGAGCAGGTCCTCGCCGCGCGCCAGCCGCTCCGCCAGCTCGCGCGCCAGGAGCGCGAACGGCTCGGGAGCGTTCGGCCGCACGCCGCAGAACTCGTCGTAGTCCACCAGCTCGTGGATGCTCGGGCGCTCGCCGCAAAGCGGGCAGTCGGGGTCCTTTCGCAGGCGCAGCTCGCGGAAGCGCATCTCGAGCGCGTCGTAGAGCACCAGCCGTCCCACCAGCGACTCCCCCGTGCCGAGCAGCAGTTTGATCGTCTCGGTGGCCTGGATGGAGCCGATCACGCCCGGCAGCACGCCCAGCACGCCGGCCTCGGCGCAGCTCGGCACCACGCCGGGAGGAGGCGGCTGCGGGAACACGCAGCGGTAGCACGGCCCGCGCGTGGCATCGAACACGCTGGCCTGGCCTTCGAAGCGCAGGATGCTCCCGTACACGTTGGGCTTGCCGGCCAGCACGCACGCGTCGTTCACGAGATAGCGCGTGGCGAAGTTGTCGGTGCCGTCCGCCACCACGTCGTAGGCGCGCACGAGCTCGAGCGCGTTCGTGCGATCCATGCGCACCTCGTGCGACTCGACGCGGATGTGCGGGTTAAGGTCTTCAAGTCGCGCCGCCAGCGATGCGAGCTTGGGCTTACCCACCGCCGACGTGCCGTGCGCGATCTGACGCTGCAGGTTGGATTCCTCGACGACGTCGAAGTCCACCACGCCAAGCGTGCCCACGCCGGCCGCGGCCAGGTACAGAGCGAGTGGCGAGCCGAGCCCGCCCGCACCCACCAGCAGGACGCGCCCGGCCTTGAGCCGCAGCTGCCCGGCCTCGCCCACTTCCGGCAGCGACAGGTGTCGGCCGTAGCGGCGGAGTTCGGCGAGCGTGAGTGCGTCGGTGGTCGGGGGTGTGGGATTCACGAAGGCTCCAAGCCGGGTCCCGCAGGGTCGCACCGAGAACGTTAGGCGCGCCCGTCGAACGCGGCAAGTCCCGCCTCCCCCCGGCATGCCGCGCACGAATCGGCTAAGCTGCGCGCGCCGCGGGCAACGCACTCGCGGCCCCACCGCCGACGCCGACCCGTTCCGGACTCCGGAGGACTCCCCGTGAGCCCCAAGATCAGCGCCGATGCCGCGCTCGACCGCCTCGCCGCCAATACCATCCGCTTCCTCGCCGTGGATGCCGTCGAGAAGGCCCGCTCGGGCCACCCCGGCATGCCCATGGGGATGGCCGATGCCGGCTACGTCCTGTGGACGCGGTTCCTGCGCCACGACCCGACCGACCCCGCGTGGCCCGGTCGCGACCGGTTCGTGCTGTCGGCGGGCCACGGCTCCATGTTGCACTACGCCCTGCTCCACCTCTCGGGCTATGACCTCCCGATGGACGAACTCCAGCGCTTCCGCCAGCTCGGCAGCCGCACGCCGGGGCACCCGGAGCTCGGCCTCACGCCCGGCGTCGAGACCACCACCGGGCCGCTCGGTCAGGGGTTGGCGAACGCGGTCGGCATGGCGCTCGGCTCACGCATGGGCGATGCGCGCTTCGCTGGCGGCGGATTCTCCCCCGCGGCCTATCGCGTGTTCGCCATCGCCGGAGACGGCTGCCTCATGGAGGGCATCTCGCACGAGGCCGCGTCGTTCGCCGGGCACCTGGGGCTCGGCAACCTGGTGGTGCTCTACGACGACAATCACATCACCATCGACGGCGCCACCGAGCTGACGTTCACGGACGACACCGTGCGGCGCTTCGAGGCCTACGGCTGGCAGGTGCTGCACGCGTACCCCAACCACCACGAGTCGTTTGCGTCCGCCGTGCAGCGCGCCGAGGACGACAGCGCGCATCCGAGCCTGGTGGTGTGTCGCAGTCACATCGGTTACGGCTCGCCCAAGAAGCAGGACACCGCGCAAGCTCACGGCGAGCCGCTCGGCCCCGAGGAGACGCTCGCCGCCAAGCGTGCGCTCGGTTGGCCGGAGTCGCCCGCGTTCCACGTTCCGGCCGAGGTGCGCGCGCGCTTCGCGGCGCGCGGTGCGGAGCTGGCGCGCGATCGCGCCACCTGGAACGCGGCGCTCGCTCGCTGGCGCGCCGCGGATCCCGCGCGCGCCGCGGCGTGGGACGCGTTCATCGAGCGCCGCACGCCCGACGATCTGTTCGAGCGGCTGTGCGCCTCTGCGCCCAGTGGCACGGCCGCCACGCGCGCGCACGGCAGCGCGGTGCTCCAGCAGGCGGCCGCGCTGTTGCCCGGCCTGGCGGGCGGCAGCGCCGACCTCGAGACCAGCAACAAGACGCGCATCGCCGGTTCACCCAGCGTCTCGCCCACCGACTTCTCCGGGCGCAACCTGCACTTCGGCGTGCGCGAGCACGGCATGACCGCCATCTGCAACGGGCTCGCGCTCGCCGGCGGCTGGCTGCCCTACAGCGCCTCGTTCCTCACGTTCACCGACTACGCCCGTCCCGCCATCCGCCTGGCGGCGCTCATGAAGCTCCCGTGCGTGTTCGTCTACACGCACGACAGCATCTTCCTCGGCGAGGACGGCCCCACGCACCAGGCCATCGAGCACCTGGCGTCGCTGCGGCTGATCCCGAACCTGCTCGTGATCCGGCCGGCCGACGGCCTTGAGACCGCGGCCGCCTGGGGCCTGGCGCTCGAGCGACGCGATGGACCGACGCTGCTGGCGCTGTCGCGGCAGAACCTGCCGGCACTCACGCGGCCGGTGGGATTCGCTGCCGCCGAACTGCGGCGCGGCGCCACGTTGCTGCGTGACGACGCGGCACCCGAGGCCGTGACGCTCATCGCCACCGGATCCGAGGTGGCCGTGGCGC
>JANNKI010000017.1:0-2920 GCA_031396225.1 bacterium
TGGTGGCGCGCATGGAGACGGTGCGGCGAGCGCTCGCCCAGGAGAAGTGAGCATGTTGATCATGAAGTTCGGCGGCACGTCGGTGGGGGTTCCCGCGCATTGCGAGCGCGCGCTCGAGATCGTGCGCGAGCGCGTGGCGGCAGACCCGATCGTGGTCGTGAGCGCGCTGTCGGGGGTCACGAACACGCTCGTGGAACTCTGTCGCGCGGGGGACGCGCGCGCGACTTTGCTCGCGACGCTCGGGGAGCGCCACACCGCGCACGCGCGATCGCTCGGCTTGGATCCCATGGTCGTGGGCCTGCTGCTCGCCGAGTTGCATGCCGATCCCGCGTGCGCGCGGGCCGACGCGCCCATCGTGCGCGCCGACCGCGACCGCGTGTTGGCGTTCGGAGAACGCCTCTCGGCCGCGCTGTTCGCCGCGGCGCTCTCGGCGCGAGGCCTCGCGGCGCGCGCGGTGCATGCGGGCGAGGCCGGGCTCGTGACCGACGACCGCTTCGGCCAGGCGCACCCGCTGCCCGAGGCCGACGCGCGGCTCCGCGCGGGACTCGCCGATCGCTCGCGCCTGCCGGTGGTGACGGGCTTCATCGGCGCCACGACGGACGGCCGCACCACCACGCTCGGGCGCGGCGGCTCGGACTATTCAGCGGCGTTGATCGGCGCGGCGTTGGGTGCGACCGAGATCCAGGTGTGGACCGACACGAGCGGCATGCTGTCGGCCGACCCGCGCGTCGTGCCCGAGGCACGCCCCGTCGCGCGGCTCTCATTCGCCGAGGCGTGCGAGCTGGCCTACTTCGGCGCCCGGGTGCTGCACCCCAAGACGCTGCTGCCGGCGATGGAGCGCGGCATCGCCGTGCGCATCCTGAACACCGCGCGCCCCGAAGATCCGGGCTCGCTCGTGACCGCCGAGGCCGAGACGAACCTGGTCGGCTGGCGCGTCAAGTCCATCGCCTCCAAGTCGGGCATCACCGCGGTGACCATCGCCTCCACGCGCATGCTGCTGGCGCACGGATTCCTGGCGCGCGTGTTCGAGGTGTTCGGCCGGCATCACGTCGTGGTGGATCTGGTCACCACTTCGGAGGTCTCGATCTCGGTCACGGTGGACGACACGTCGCGCCTGCCGCAGGCGCTCGCCGAACTGGAGACTATCGGCCGCGTCGAGGTGCGCGACGGACTCGCCGTGGTGGCGGTGGTGGGCGAAGGCGCGCCGACCCAGCTGGGGCTCGCCGGCCACGTGTTCACGCTGCTCGGCGGGGTGGGCGTGCCGGTCGAGATGATCTCGCAGGGTGCTTCGCGCGTGAACCTGTCGTTCGTGGTGGCCGAAGCGCACGCCGAGCGCGTGGTGCGACTGCTCCATCGTGGGCTCGGGCTGGACGCTGACGTCGCGGCGATCGAAGCCACGCCCGGCCGCTGAGTTCCGGATCGGGGCTCCGGTAGCGCGGTTGCCTGGCGCCTTGCCGCCGCCTAATCTGCCCTCGAAACCACCTTGCCAGCCCACTCGCGGCCCTCGGGCCGAGGAACACGTCATGCACCAGCTCCAGCCCGCCCGATTGAAGCCCGGCGTCACGCTCGATTCTCTCCCGGGGCCGCGCGCGACCGATGCGGTGGAGGCGCCGGGCGCCGCGCCCGCCGCGAAGCTCGTCCGCGGCAAGGCGCTGGTCTTCTGGGACCCGACGGTGCCCGGCAGGAAGCTCGACGCCATCGACACCGACCAGATCACGCCCGCGACCGACTGCGTGTCCGAGAGCCTCGACACGCTGGATGAGCGCTGGAAGGCCGGCTCGTTCCGCCACCTGATGCCCGACTTCCGCGAGCGCGTCCATCGGGGCGAGTCGTTCATCGTGGCCGGCGACCGCTTCGCGATCGGCAGTTCGCGCGAGATGAGCCCCGCCGGCTTGAAGGGCGTGGCGGAGGAGCAGGGCCTGGAGATGGTGGTGGTGTGCGGCAACAACATGGGCGACATCTTCCGCCGCAATAGCTTCAACCTCGGGCTGCACGTGGTGCAGAGCCCGGACGCCGTGGCCGACGCGCAGGACGGCGACGAGTTCACGTTCGACCCCGACACGCGCCGGCTGGTGAACGTGACACGGAGCAGGTCGTACGACCCCGTGCCATTGACACCCAAGGAGGACGAGATCCGCCGCTCGGGCGGCATCTTCGCCATCGGGCGCCGCGAGTTCCGCGACGCCACCGCGCGAACGCCCGAGATCGCGTGGCCCGACGCCGCGACCGCGCGCCGGCTCACGACCAGCGAGCAGATCTTGTATTCGCACCGCGTGGACAAGAACGCCGACGTGCGCGCCGGCGCCACGCTGCGCGTGTACGCCGACCTGCTGCCCGCCTCGGACGGCACCGCGCCGTTCGCCATTCACACGTTCAACCAGATCACCGGCGGCGAGACGATCTGGCCGCGCCAGATCGCCATCGCGAACGACCACTTCGTGTTCACCGGCCTCGAGGCCGACGACAAGCAGACCGGCATCGGGCGGCAATTCGCCGCGGCGCACGGCATCGAGAGGCCCTACTACGCCACGCCGGGCGACGGCATCTTCCACTTCTATTTCCCCGAGCAGGGGCTGATCCAGCCCGGCATGATGGTCCCCGGCGCCGACTCGCACAGCCGTGCCTACGGCGCCTACGGTGCGATCGGCATCGGCGTGGGCTCCACCACGCTCGGCTTCGGCTGGAGCACGGGCCACATCTACACCACCGTGGCGAAGCCGCGGCGCGTGGTGTTCTCGGGCGAGCTCCAGCCGTGGGTGACGGGCAAGGACCTGGTGCTCGAGTTGCTCCGGCGCTGGGGCGCCAAGCAGTCGCAGGGGATGAGCGTCGAGTTCGTGGACGCGCAGAAGCAGCTGCCGATCGCCTACCGCAACACCATCTGTAACATGATGGCCGAGGCCGAGAGCTGGAACGGCATCTT
>JANNKI010000170.1:0-2468 GCA_031396225.1 bacterium
CCGACCCTGTGGCGGGATCGCTGGGCAGGCCTCGTGGCGCTCTCCGTTCTGGCCGTGTTGTTCGCGGCGCGCATGGGGCCGCTGGGAGTGCCCGTCGCGGACGACTTCGGGTTCCTGTCCCGGGCATTGCTGCATCCTCCCGTCGACTGGCTCGACGGAGGCGGTAGCCCGCTCTACTGGCGCCCCGTCTCGCGTCAGCTCTACTACGCGGTGTTCGGCCAACTCATGCTGTCGCAGCCCTACCTCGTGGCGCTGCTCCATGCGGGGCTGCTTGCGGCGGTGGCGGTGCTGCTCTATCGCGCGCTTCGGCCGGCGTGGGCTGCGCCGGCGGCCGCGCTCGCCGCCACGTTCCCGGTGTTGCTCGAGGCGGCGCGCCAGGTGCTCGCCTGGCCGAGTTGCGCGCAGGATCTGCTCGCGCTCGTGTTCGGGGTCGCAGCGCTGCACGCGCTGTCGCGGGGTCGGCGCGCACTGGCGCTTGTCGCACTCGCGCTGGCGCTCCTCAGCAAGGAGACGGCGATCGCGTTCGTTCCAGCACTCGCGCTGTGGCCGGCGGCCCGACGCGCGAACGGTAGCCCTGCCACACGGGCGGACCGTGTGCGGACCGGTGTGGGAGCGGCGGTTGTCGCGGGCGTGTGGTGGGCGGTGCACGAATGGGTCTCCCGCCGCGCAGGATTGTTGCCGCCCCCTCGAGGCGTCGACGAGGCGACCGGGCCGGACGCGTTCGCGCAGGCGTGGTTCGCGCTGCGCGGGGTGTGGCTCGACCTCTGGAGCGTGCGCGACCCGGACGCCTTGTTCGCCGCGTGGATGCCGTGGGCGGTGGGGCTGGTGCTGGCGAGCGGGCTGGCCGTTGCGATGGCGTCGGCCGCGGGACGCAGGCAGTTACGCTCTGCGCTTCCCTGGCTCGCGTGGGGGGTGCTCTGTGCCGGCATCGCCATGGCGCCGCTGGCGCGTTTCATGCCGCTCTGGTCCAGCCACCGCTCGCTCATCCCGGCCGTGGGGCTGGGGCTGGCACTCGTGGCGCTGTTGCGCGCGGCACCACCGGCATGGCTCGGGGCACTCGCGGCCCTGCGTCTCGCCGCGCTGCTCGCCAGTCCCGGGCCCGCCGAGCGCATCTCCAATGCCGGCTCCAACGTCGAGTTCGACTTCGCCCGCATCGCCACACTCCAGCGCCTGGCGCACGAGGTGCGCGCCACGATCACCGCCGCGCACCCGGTGTTGCCGCACGGCGCCCGGATCGCGCGCAATCAGTGGCCACGCATGTCGCTGTTCGCGTTCCAGGAGGCAAGCGCGTTCCAGGTCTGGTACCGCGACACCTCGCTGCGCGTGATCGGCATGGCGGAGGTGAAGGCCGAGCCCGCGGCGCCGCTCGACGCGGTCATCGAGTTCGAACCGCACCGTACCCCCCAGGTCACGCTGATCCAGCCCGCCGCGCTCCGCGCGGTGCTGTTCGCGTCGGACTCGCTCAGGCACGGGCGCCACGAGCAGACGCTCGCAATGCTCGCTGACTTCGAACGACTCCAGCCCGACACGTCGTGCGCGATCTTCATGGCCACGATGTGGAGCCTGCGTGGCGGCGCGCTGCTGGCCCTGCGGCGAGACGCCGAGTCCCTGCAAGCACTCCGACGTTCCGTGGCGTTCTTTCCGCCGGACCCGAATGCTCACCGGTTCCTGGCCGAATACCATCGGCTGCACGGTCGGCGAGAGGAAGCCATTCGCGAGCTCGTCATCCACCTGCGCTATTTCCCGAATGACACGGAGGTGCGCAATGCCCTCGATGAGCTCCGGCGCGCCGCTCCGGTCGGCGCGCCCCCTGCGCTCAGGTGAGCGGCAGCGCGAACGCGTCGCGCGCCTGCTCGAACTCCGGCACGGTGGTGCGTCCGTGCAGCGCCAACTCCGCCAGCAGGCGGCCGGTGAGCGGGCCGAACTTGAAGCCATGACCCGAACAGACCGAACCCACCACCACGCGCGCAGCACCGGGCAGCGTGCCCAGCAGGAAGCGCTCATCGGGCGTGTTCGTGTAGAGGCAGGTCTCGGTGTGGAGCGTTTCGAGTAGCGGCACGGCGAGCTGGGTCGCGAGGAAACCCCTGACGCGCTCGATCGCCGCGGGGTCCGCGCCCGGCTGCTGCTCGGGATCGTCGGACTCGGCGCCGACGCCGTGCAGCGCCGCCTTCACGCCTTCGCGTCCGAACGCGGGGAGCCCGTAGTAAAGCCCGCGCGCCGCGTCGCCGAGGTACACCCACACCGGGAACGCTCCGGGTGCCGTGCGCTCGGCCGCCACGCCGAGTCGGAAGTAGCCCACGTGCTGGCGGACCACGCGCGTGTGCGCGGCGAGCGAAGGCACGAGCTGCGACACCCACGCTCCCGCCGTGACCACGACTCGCTCCGCGAGCAGGCGACCGCGGTCGGTGTCCACGACCACGGGGTCGGCGGAGGGATCCAGGCCCAGCACGCGCGTCTCCTCGAGCACG
>JANNKI010000190.1:0-6801 GCA_031396225.1 bacterium
CAACGCCAGCCATCGCCGCAAGCGTGGAAGCGGCAATCCCTTCGCGGACAGTGCGGGGGCACGAACGCAGCGCTCGTGCGGGACATGCCCGCGGATCACCGCACGCCCTGTGCCGCCAACATTCTTCGCCGCACAACCCAGAGGGCGAGCCTAGCGCACCAGCATCGCGTCGCCGTAGGAGTAGAACCGGTATCGCTCCCGCACCGCGTGCGCGTAGGCCCGGCGCAAGCGCCCCTCGCCCGCGAACGCGGCCACGAGCAGCAGCAGCGTGGTCCTCGGCAGGTGGAAGTTGGTGACGAGCGCGTCCACCGCCTGGAACCGGTAGGGCGGCACGATGTACTTGCGCGTCCAGCCGGAGGCGCCCGCGATCTCGCCACGATGAGCGTCGGCCAAGGCCTCGAGCGCGCGCACCGTGGTGGTGCCCACGGCCACGATGCGTCCGCCGCGCTCGCGCGTCGCGCGCAGCTCGGCGGCGGCCGCCTCGGAGACGTCGAACCACTCCTCCTCCATCCGGTGCTCGCGCGGATCGTCCGCGGTGATGGGCCGGAATGTCCCCGGCCCCACGTGCAGCGTGACGGGCACGCGCCGGATGCCGCACCGTGCAAGCTCGTCGAGCAGCGGCTCCGAGAAGTGCAGTCCCGCCGTGGGCGCTGCCACGGCGCCTTCGACACGGGCGTACACGGTCTGGTAGCGCTCGGTATCCTCGGACGTCGGAGGGCGGTGGATGTAGGGCGGCAGCGGGATCTCGCCCTGTATTCGTAGGATCGCATCGAGCGATCCTGCGGCCACGCGCACCACGCGCTCGCCCTGCTCGCCCTCGCCGATCACCTCCACGACGAGCGCGCCATCCGGCGTGGCGAGCCGGACTCCGGGCGCGGCGTGCTTCGCCGGCTTCGCCAGCACGCGCCAGCGCTCGCCCCCCGTGTCGCCCGGCTCGGGCCGCACGAACAACATCTCGACGCGTCCGCCCGTGGGCCGTCGCAGCATGAGCCGCGCAGGGCGGACGCGCGTCTCGTTCACCGCGAGCGCGTCGCCGGTCGTGAGCCAGCGGCCGATCTCGGCGAAGCGCGCGTCGGTCATCTCGCCGCTCGCCCGGTCCACCACGAGCAGTCGCGCGTCCTCGCGTCGGGCCGCCGGATGCTGAGCGATCAACTGCTCGGGCAGCTCGTAGTCGAGCAGCTGGAGCAGTCTCGCGGCGTCGGATGACGCACCGGGCTCGACCACTAAGACAGCGGCAGCTCGGGCTGTTGCGGCTCGGCCGACTCGGCCGACTCGGCCTTCAAGCGCGCCGGGAGCACCAGCCCCAGGTGCTCGTACGCGAGGCGCGTGGCCTCGCGGCCGCGGGCGGTGCGGCGGATGAACCCCTCCTGCACCAGGAACGGTTCGTACACGTCCTCGAGCGTGCCGGAGTCCTCGCCCAGCACCACCGCCAGCGACTGGAGCCCGACGGGGCCGCCGTCGTAGCGCTGGATCAGCGCCTCGAGCATGCGCCGGTCCATCTCGTCCAGGCCGCGCTCGTCCACCTCGAGCAGGCGAAGCGCCTCGCGTGTGACGCGCATGTTCACCGCGCCGTCGGCCTTGACGAGTGCGAAGTCGCTCACGCGCCGCAACAGGCGATTGGCCACGCGCGGAGTGCCGCGCGAGCGGCGCGCGATCTCGAACGCCGCATCGTCGTCCACGACCGTGCCCAGGATTCCCGAGGAGCGCATGACGATGCGCATGAGGTCCTCGGCCGAATAGAAGTCCATGCGCATGGTCACGCCAAAGCGGGCGCGCATGGGAGCCGAAAGCAGGCCAGAGCGCGTGGTGGCGCCGATCAACGTGAATGGGTCCAGCGTGAGCTTCATGCTTCGCGCGCTGGCGCCGCGGTCGAGCATGATGTCGAGCGTGAAGTCTTCGAGCGCCGAATAGAGGTACTCCTCGACCACGGGCGAGAGCCGGTGGATCTCGTCGACGAACAGGATGCCGCGCGAGCCCAGGTTCGTGAGCAGGCCAGCCAGGTCGCCGGCTTTCTCGATCACGGGACCGCTCGTGTGCGTGATCTCCACGCCCAGTTCATGCGCCACGATGTTCGCGAGCGTGGTCTTCCCGAGCCCCGGGGGCCCATGGAACAGCACGTGGTCCATGGCTTCGCCTCGTTGGCGTGCGGCGGCAAGAAAAATACTCAGCTGCTCGCGCACTTTTGGCTGCCCCACGAATTCGCCCAGTGAATGTGGGCGCAGGCGCTTCTCCTCGCGCACGTCCTCGGCGAACGGCGCGGGGTCGGCAAGTCGGGACGGGTGCTGCTGGAGCGGCACGGGTCCCGGGGCCCGCGCGACCTGCCCCGCTGCCGCTGGCTTGCCTCGCGACGACGTCATCGCGTCACCAACGATGGACGGGCCAGCAGCGCGAGCGCGCGCTTCACCAGGTCCTCGGCGGCCGCCTCGCCGCCGTCTTCCGACACGCGGCGAACGGCGTCGGCGGCCTGCGCGGGCGAGTAGCCGAGCGTGACCAGCGCCGCCACGGCGTCGTCGTAGCGCTGCGAGCGCTCGAGCAGGCGCGGCCTCCGGCCGCGCGTCCCGGCGTCCGCCGCCTCCGCCTCCCCCGGCGCCGGAGGCGCCAAACTCGCAAGAAATGCCAGCTTGTCGCGCAGCTCCACGACCAGCCGCTCGGCCGTCTTCCGCCCCACGCCGTTGACCGCGGTGATGGCGGCGATGTTCTCGTCGCGCACGGCGCGCGCGAAACGGGCTGGCGCCAGGCCCGACAGCACCGCGATCGCGATGCGCGGACCCACGCCGTTCACGCCGATCAGCAGGTCGAAGAGCTTGAGCTCGTCTCGCTCGGCGAATCCGAACAGGAGCTGCGCGTCCTCGCGCACGATGTGGCGCGTGTGCAGTCGCACCTCGTCGCCCAGGGGGGGCAGCGCGGCGAATGTGGCGTTGCTCACCTGCACCAGGTACCCCACGCCGCCGGCCTCGATGACGGCGACGCCGTCGCCGCGCTCGAGCAGCGTGCCGTGCAGACTGGCGATCATGCTGAAGCCCTCGCTTTCGCACGGACCGCGCGCCGGGTGTTCATCGCGCGCTCCTCGCCGTGGCCAGCAGCGCCTGCAACCGATCCCCCGCCGGCGTCTTCCTGCGGGGCGCGTCGAAGCGCGTGCGCTGCAGGTGGCAGAGGGCGCCGGCCAGCGCGTCGGCGGCGTCGGCCTGCGGGAGTTCGGCCAGGCCCAATTGCAGCCTCACCATGGCGGCCACTTGTTCCTTGGCGGCGCCGCCGCGGCCCGTGACCGCCAGCTTGATGGCGCGCGGCGCGTACTCGGCCACGCTCAGCCCTCGCTCCATGGCGGTCACCATGAGCGCCCCACGCACGTGACCCAGCACCAGCGTGGAACGCGCGTAGGCATGGTGGAACGCGGCCTCGATCACCACGCAGTCCGGCGAATAGCGTTCCATCACGTCGTCCACCTCGCGCACGATCGCGTGCAGGCGTTCGGCCAGCGAGAGCCTCGCGCCCACCGCGACGTGGCCCGCGCCGACGCAGCGCAGGCTGCGGGCACGCCGCTCGACCACTCCCCAACCCGTCCGGCGGCTCCCGGGGTCCAGTCCCAGCACGCGCATGTCGTTCGCTCGCTCCTTGAGCTTGGGGGATTGGGCCCGGACCCTCGCGAGGCCCGGGCTCGATGCCATCCTACCCGTGCTGCGCCGCTGCCGCTTCCTTCTCGGCCTTGGCGGCCGCGATCACCTTGTCGGCCAGTTCCCGCGGCACTTCCTCGTAGTGCGAGATCCTGGCCTGGTAGAGCCCGCGGCCCTGCGTGATGGCGCGCAGGTGCGTGGCGTACTTGTACGTCTCCGCCATGGGGACCTTGGCCCTGACCACCACGTAGTGGCCGTCGGCATCGGTGCCGAGGATCTTGCCGCGCTTGCTCGACAGGTCGCCCATCACGTCGCCCAGGAACTCCTCGGGCACGCGCACCTCCAGGTCAGAGTACGGCTCGAGGAGAATCGGCGTGGCCTTCAGGATGGTCTCGTGGAAGCAGATCTCGGCCGCGATCTTGAACGCCATCTCCGAGCTGTCCACGTCGTGGTACTTGCCGAAGTGCACGGTGGTCATGACGTCCACCACCGGGTAGCCGGCGAGCGGACCCCGCTCCATTCCGGCGACGACGCCCTTCTCCACCGCCGGGATGTACTGCCCGGGGATCACACCGCCCTTCACCTCGTTGACGAACTCGAACTGGCCGCCGCGTGGCAGCGGCGCCACGCGCAGGTGCACCTCGCCAAACTGGCCGCGGCCGCCGCTCTGCTTCTTGTGGCGGTAGTCGCCCTCGGCCTTGCCCTTGACTGTCTCGCGGTAGGGGACGTGCGGCTTGGAGAGCATCACCTCCACGCCGAAGCGCTTCTTCATTCGCTCCACGAGGATTTCCAGATGTAGCTCGCCCATGCCGTGCACCAACGACTCCTTGGTGCTCTCTTCGTAGTGCCTCGACAGGGTGGGGTCTTCCTCGTGCAGGCGCATCAAGCCCACCGCCATCTTCTCCTCGTCGCCCTTGTTCTTGGCCCGGATGCACTCGGCGGCCACGGGCAACGGGAAGTCGGGCGGCGTGAGTTTCACCGGGCGGGCCTTGTCGGCCAGCGTGTCGCCCGTGTGCGTTTCGCGCAGCTTCACGGCGGCCACGATGTCGCCCGCCGCCGCGCCGCGGCAATCCGAGCGTTCCTTGCCGCACAGGTGGTAGAGCGTGCCCAGCTTCTCGCTGCGGTTGCGCGTCGTGTTCACGAGGTCCTTCCCCGGCTCCGCGTGCCCCGACCACAGCCGGATCAGCGACAACTCGCCCAGGTGCGCCTCGGCGAGTGTCTTGAACACCGTGGCCGCCAGCGGTGCGGCCGCGTCGGGCTTGATCTCGACGCCATCACTGCCATTGGCGCCGATGGCTCGCTGCACGTGCACGTCGAGCGGGCTCGGGAGCACGTCCGCGACTTCCGCGAGCACTTCCTTCACGCCCAGGTTGAGTGAGGCCGAGCAACAGAACACGGGTGCCAGGTCGCACATGACAACGCGCTCGCACAGGCCCCGGCGGATCTCCTCGACGGTGAGATCGCCCGTCGAGAGGAACTTCTCCATGAGTTGTTCGTCGCCGGTGGCGGCTTCCTCGAGCAGCGTGGCGCGCGCCTTCGTCACCTTGTCCTGCAGCTCCGCGGGGATCGGCACTTCGCTGCTCTTCTCGTCTGCGCCCTTACCGGTGAACGTCCACGCCTTGTTCTCGATCAGGTCCACGACACCGTGAAACTGGTCGGCCTCGCCGATCGGGAGTTGCGCCGGGATGGCGTTGAGCCCCAGTCGGTCATGGCAACTCTTCACTGCCGCGTCGAAATTCGCGTGCTCCTTGTCCATCATGTTCACGACCACGAGCAATGGCGTCTTCTCCTGCTTCAAGACCTCCCAGACCACCTCGGTGCCCACCTCGACGCCCGCGGCGGCGCGAATCATGAGGATGGCGGAGTCGGCCACCCTCAGGGCGCTATAGACGTCGCCCACGAAGTCGGCGTAGCCCGGCGTGTCGAGCAGGTTGATCTTGTGCCCCTGGAACTCGAACTGCGCCAGCCCGAGGTCGATGGTGAGCTGCCGCGAGATCTCCTCGGGGCTGTGATCCAGCATCGTCGAGCCGTCGGAGATGCGACCGATCCGGGTGGTGGCCTTGGCCTGGTACAGCATGGCCTCAGCGAGCGAGGTCTTGCCCACGCCGTGATGGGCGACCAACGCGACGTTGCGAATGTGACCGGTTGCGAACTCCTTCACGCTGCACCTCCCGGAGTCGTGCGATACGGGTGGCTGCGTCGGGTCGTGGAGTCGGAACACGCGCCCCCGCGTAACTCAAAGCAGTGACTAAAGCTAGCACCGTCATTTCACGTGGGTCAAGAGTTGCGGCGGGCCGCGCCGGGCGGAGTTCGCATCGTGGTGCCGGGAAGTCGATTGGCTCCCGCACGCGCCGCCGGCGCCGCGCGTGTTCCGAGACGAGAACGGCGTCCCGCAATGCTTCCCTGTGTGGCGGGCGTCAAGAATCGGGCGCCCGTGCCGCGCGACGCCGCAAGCGGTTGACCGCGCCGCTCGAGGGCTCTAATTTCAGCAGGTTTGACGCGCTGGACTCGTTCCCCCCGGCGCACCGCCCACCCCGAAAGGAGCTCTCGATGTCGCTTCACCGGTCCTTCCGCGCCCTCGCTGGGGCGCTTTCCGCTGCGGCCCTGTTCGCCGCCGCGTTCGCCGTGACCGCCGCCGCCGGCCCCGCCAAGGGCGATGCCGCCGCCGGCCAGGCCCTCTACAAGACCAAGTGCATCGCCTGCCACAAGGTGGACGGCAGTGGTGGCTTCAAGGTCACGGGCAACCCCACGCCCAACTGGCTGCTCAAGAAGACGTGGGACGCCACGCGCACCGACGACTTCATGCGCGACTGCATCGTGAACGGCAAGCTCAAGTCCGGCATGGTGGCCTGGGGCAAGACCGGCCAGCTCAAGCCGCAGCAGGTCGAGGACATGATCGTGTTCATCAGGACGTTCAAGGCCAAAGCCAAGTAAGCGGGGCAACGAGTAGCGCGCAGCGCACAGCGCCCCGGCGGATCGCTCCGCCGGGGCGCTGTCTTGTTCGCGCGAGGGTATCGCGGGTTACTTGAGCAGCACGAATCGCTTCAGGAGACGCTGGCCGTTCGCGTGCGCCTGCACGAAGTACATGCCGGGCTCAGCCTGCGATCCGGTCGCGCCAGCTCCATCCCAGGTCACGCGGTGCCAGCCGGGCTCGAACGGGCCACGGGCCAGCTCGCGAACGAGCGCGCCC
>JANNKI010000240.1:0-6665 GCA_031396225.1 bacterium
GGCTACGGCTCGGTCAGTGCTCGGTCCGATAAAACGGCCGGCCGACCTCGTCCAGGCTGTGAGAGGTGCAGCGGTCAGTTCGTGGAGTCCAACCACTTCTTCCAGGCCTGCTCGTTGAAGTCGCGACCGAGGAAGTCTCGCACCAGCTGGGCAGCGGGCTTGGAGCCGCCGGCGGCGAGCACGGTCTCGCGGTACGACCTGGCCGCGCCCGGGGCCAGCAGGTGGGCCTTGTCAAACTTCGAGAACAGGTCCTTCGCGATGACCAGCGACCACATGTACGTGTAGTAGACCGCCGAGTAGTTGTCGAGGTGGCCGAACGCGCACTGGAAGTGCGTGCCCTCCACGAACGGGAACGGCTGGTACTTCTTCACCAGGTCGCTCAGCAGTTGGTCGGTGCCCAGGCCCGCCGGGTCGCGGTCGTAGCAGCCGAGCGAGACGCCTGCGTAAACCATCTGGCGACGCACCAGGAGTCCGCGGCCGAATCCGTTCGCGCGGTTCATGCGTTGCACGAGTTCGGCGGGAATGGTCTGGCCGGTCTTGGGGTCCTTCGCGAATGTCGCCAGCACCTCGGGACTCCGCACCCACTCCTCGAGCATCTGGGAGGGCGCCTCGACGAAGTCATGCTCCGTGGAGATGCCCGCTGTGCCCACCCAACGACGCTGGCCCGCGAACATGGTGTGCAACAGGTGCCCGAACTCGTGGAAGAACGTCTCGAGGTCGTTGTAGTCGCACAGCCCCGGCTCGCCCGGCTCGCCGCCGGGCAGGTTGCACACGAGCGCGGCCTCGGGGATCTGCCGGCCGGCAATGCCGGAACGGATGCCGAACTGAGCAGCGTGGTTGTACTTGTTCGGACGCGGGTGCATGTCGAGGTAGAAACGCCCGGCGAGCTTGCCGCCGTCGAACAGTTCGTAACACTCGACGGAGGGGTGCCACACCGGCGCGTCGGGAACGCGCTTGATCTCCACGTCGAACAGCCGGGCGGTCACGTCCAGCACACCCTGCTTGACCTGGCCGTACGGCAGGAAGGCGCGCAGTTGCTGCGAGTCGAAATCGTATTCGCTCCGGCGCACCTGCTCGGCGTAGTAGGGGAACTCCCAGAAGTTCACCGCGGTGGCCGTGGGCACGTCCTTCTGCTTGCGGGCCAGCAGCTGCTGGTATTCACGCTTCTGGCGCTCGTCCGACGCCGCCACCACGCGGTCGATGAACGCGCGGGCATTCGTTGCGTTGCCCACCATCTTGTCGGCCATCACGAAGTCGGCGTAGTTCGTGAAGCCCAACGCGAGCGCGAGCTCGTGACGCTTCTGGCGCAGGCGGTCCAGCACTTCGATGTTCTTGGGGTACGCGCGGTTCTGGTACGCCAGGTAGAGGCGTCGGCGCAGGTCGTCGCTTTTGGCATAGGTGATGGCGGGCAGGTAGTCGGGGTATTCCATCGTTAGAGTGACGCGGCCGTCTGCGCCCGGCTTGTGGCGGTCGATGTAGTCCTGGGGCAGACCTTCCAGTTCCGCCGGCGCGCAGGTCACCGTGGACTTGTCCTCACGGATGTTGCGGCCGAACTCCTGGCTCACCAGCACCAGCTCCTCCTGGAGCTTCTTGATGCGATCGCGCGTCGCCTGGTCCTTGTCCACGCCGCTCAGGCGGAAGTCCCGCAATGTGCGCTGGACGTAGTACTTGGTCTCGGCATCGGCGTCGGCCAGGTCCAGGGCCGCGACCGCGTCGTACAGCTTGCGGTTGAGCGACAGCTCGGTGACGAACTTGGAGATCACCTGCGACATGCCCTCGGCGGTCGTGCGCGTGGTGGAGTCCGGACTGGTCTCCTCGAGCAGTCCGCACTGCGAGCCCGCCATGTCGAGCTGACGGCTCACCTCGTCGAATGGCTCGAGCGTGTTGGCGATCGTGCGCTGTCCCTTCACGGCGAGGACGCGATCGAGCGCCGCCTTGGCATTGGCCAGTCGCTTCTCGGTGCGCGTCTTGACCGCGGCGGCGTTCGGCCGGCCGGTGAAGAACGGCGCCACGTCGGCGGCCGGGGACGCCGCCACGGCGACGGCCCTGGCATGGGCCTGGGGGGAGAGCACGACGAGCAGGCCGGCGGCGGCCGCGAGGCGCGCGAGCGGCGGCGGGCAGGGACGCATCAGGGGGATCTCCTCGGGGAGGGCTGGGAAGTCCGCGCGGGTCACGAGTCCGCTCGGGCAGGGTGACGAGTTCGAAACAGCCACGGTACCGTGGCCGGGTCGGCTCCCACAATCCTCCAGGCCCCGGCGCGGGGGACGGCCGCCCGGGCGCGGCAGGGGGCCACTCGAGAGCCCCCCGGGCCGGATCAGCCCTTCTGCGGCCGCGAAGGGCGCATCTCGACCCGACTGTGCATGGCCCGCGGATGCGTGCGCAGCAGGTCCACGACCATCTCACCGACGTCCGCGGGCTGGAGCGCCCAATCCTGCTTCGCGGCCGTGCCGCGGCCGAACTCCGTGGCGACGCTGCCGGGCATCAGATACGTGACGCGGATGCCGTCGTCGCGAACCTCCTGGAACAGCACTTCGCTGAACCCGTTCACCGCGTGCTTGCTGGCGCAATAGGCCGCGGCGTTGGGGAACGCGTTCCGCCCCGCCAGTGAAGACACATTGAAGATGTAGCCGCCGTTGCGCTTGCGCATGCGCGGGATGGCCTCGCGCGTGCAATAGAACACGCCGTTCACGTTGGTCTCGATCACCGCGTGCCAGTCCTCGAGGCTCATGTCGGCCACGGCGGCGAACCTGCCCACGCCGGCGTTGTTCACGAGCACGTCTGGACCGCCCAGGTCGCGCTCCACCGCCACGAACAGCGCGGCCACCTGCTCATGCCGCCGCACGTCGCAGGCGTAGCCGCGCGCGCCGCTTCCCACCTCGCTCGCCGCCGTGGCCGCTGCCGTGGCGTCTCGCGCGGTGAGCGCCACCACGACGCCCTCGCGCGCCAGCGCCTCGCTGATGCCGCGGCCGATGCCGCGATTGCCGCCGGTCACGACCGCGACCTTGCCTTTCAACGACGTCATCTGCCGCCTCCCTCTGCTCGTGCGCCGGAGTGCCCTTGCGAACACGCATCGTAGCGGAGACGCGTGGGCCGCGCGTCAGGTGCCCGGCACCTCGCCGGGGCCGATCCGCCGGAGCAGGCGTGCCGGGCCATCGCCCTCGCAAACGATCTCGACGAACGTGCCGGGCGAGAAGCCGGGGTCGTCTCCCACCAGGCGCTCGGCGAGCCGACCCACGAGCGGCAGGTGCGATACCACCAGCACGGGCGTCGCGAGGGGTGCGGCGTCGAGAATCGCCTGGAGCGCCTCGTCGGGATCGCGCTCGGGCCTGAGCTCCGTGAGCACGTGCGTCTCGATGCCGGGGTGGAGCGCCGAGGCGAGGATCAGCGCGCTCTCCCTGGCCCTGCGGTAGGGGCTGGTCAGCACGGCGGCCGGGCGCCAGCCGCCGGACTCGAGCAGGGCGCCGAGCCGCCGCAGGTATGCTGCCCCTTCCGGGAGCAACGGAGCCTGCGGCCCCTGGCCTGCGGCCAGACCGTGTCGAAGCAGCGCGAGGATGCGGACCATGACCGTACACCGTCGCGGCGCGGGGGGGATCGGGTCAAGCTCGAATGTCAGCGAAGCCTCGCGCGGCGTGCCGTCTTGGCGTGCGGCGCCTCGAGCACGCGGATTTGCGCGCGTGTGGTCCCGCCGATAGCATCCTCCCCCACTCTGATCGGGGCCCGCATGCGCTGCCAGGGCCCCAGGGAGCACCTCTTCCCATGAGCCGGTACCTCGAATTGTTGCGTGACCGCGTCCTGTTCTTCGACGGCGGCATGGGCACGCAGGTGCAGGCACGCGAGCTCTCGCCCGAGGATTACGGCGGCAAGCGATGGGACGGCTGCATCGACTACCTGTCGCTCACGCGACCCGACGTCGTCGAGGACATCCACGCGGCCTATTTCGAGGCCGGCGCCGACGTGGTCGAGACCAACTCGTTCCAGGCGTCGCGCACGCGGCTCGAGGAATGGGGGCTCGGCGAGCGCACGGTGGAGCTGAATCGCGCCGCGGCCGAGGCCGCACGCCGCGTGGCCGACCGCTTCGCCACCGACAGTCATCCGCGTTTCGTGGCCGGCTCCATGGGACCGTCGGGACTCCTGCCGTCTTCCGAGGACCCGGACCTGGGCAGGCTCTCGCTCATCGAACTCCTGCCGTCGTTCCGCGACCAGGCGCGGGGGCTGCTGGAAGGCGGCGCCGACCTGCTCATCCTCGAGACCTGCCAGGACATCCTGGAGATGAAGGCGCAGGTGCTGGCCAGCCGCGAGGCGATGGCGTTGACCGCGCGGCGCGTGCCGCTCCAGTGCTCGATCACCCTCGATCCCACCGGGCGCATGCTGCTCGGCACCGACTACCGCGCCGCACTCGCCACGCTCGAGGCGCTGCACGTGGACGTGATCGGGCTCAACTGCTCCACCGGCCCCGACCTCATGCGCGATGCCGTGCGCTACCTGTGCGAGAACGCCAGCACTCCCATCCACTGCATCCCCAACGCGGGGCTTCCCATCAATGACGGCGGCCGCACGTTGTACCCCATGCGGCCGGAGCCGTTCGCCGAGACGTTGCGCGAGTTCGTGCTCGACTTCGGCGTGAACGTGGTGGGTGGTTGCTGCGGCACCACGCCCGACCACATCCGCAGTCTCGTCGCCGCCGTGGGACGCGGCACCCGGCCGCGCTCGCGCCCTGGTCGCAGCCGCTGGTACCTGTCGAGCGGCATGACCGCGGTGGCGCTGCAGCAGGAGCCGCGGCCACTGCTGATCGGCGAGCGATTGAACACGCAGGGCTCACGCAAGGTGAAGCGCCTGGCGCTGGAGGGTGCGCTCGAGGAGTTCGTGCCCATCGCGCGCGATCAGGTGGAAGGCGGCGCGCACGTGCTCGACGTGTGCCTGGCGCTCACGGAACGCACGGACGAAGCCGAACAGATGCGCGCGCTGGTGAAGAAGCTCTCGCTCGCGGTGGAAGCGCCGCTGTGCATCGATTCCACCGAGGCGAATGTGCTCGAGGCGGCGCTCCAGGCGTGCCCGGGCTCGGCGATCGTGAACTCCATCAACCTCGAGAACGGTCGCGAGCGGATCGAGGCGGTGATGCCGCTGGTCGTGCGCTATGGCGCCGCGGTCATCGCGCTGACGATTGACGAGCAGGGCATGGCGAAGACTGCGGTGCGCAAGCTCGAGGTGGCCCGCCGCATCCACGACATCGTGACGAATGAGTACGGCCTGCCGGCCGAGCGCCTGATCTTCGATGACCTCACGTTCACACTCGCCACGGGCGACGAGGAGTTCGTGCGATCGGGGATCGAGACGCTCGAGGGCATCCAGCTCATCAAGCGCGAACTCCCCGGCGTGCTCACATCGCTGGGCGTGTCGAACGTGTCATTCGGGTTGGGCAAGGAGGCGCGCGCCGTGCTCAACAGTGTGTTCCTCTATCACTGCGTCCAGGCCGGGCTCGACATGGCCATCGTGAATCCCGCCGACGTCATTCCCTACGCCGACCTGTCGGCCGATGACCGCCGTCTGGCCGACGACCTCGTGCTGGCGCGCTCGCCCGACGCGTTGGCGGCTTACATCAACCACTTCGAGGGCCGCGCGCCCGACGCGCGCGCCCGCGAGGACGAGGCGGCCGAGGCCGCGATGAGCGTGGAGGAGCGCCTCCACCACCAGATCCTGCACCGGCGGCCGGCGGGCATCGAATCGCTCGTGGACGAAGCCGTGCGGCGACAGGATCCCGTGGTCGTGCTCAACACCGTGCTGCTCCCCGCGATGAAAGAGGTCGGTGACAAGTTCGGCACCGGCGAGCTCATCCTGCCGTTCGTGCTGCAGAGCGCCGAGGTCATGAAGAAGGCCGTCGCGCAGCTCGAGCGCTACCTCGAGAAGTCCGCCGACGTGTCCAAGGGGCGCGTCGTGGTGGCCACCGTGTTCGGTGACGTGCACGACATCGGCAAGAACCTGGTGAAGACCATCCTGTCGAACAACGGCTACACGGTGCACGACCTCGGCAAGCAGGTGCCCATCCAGGCCATCGTGGACAAGGCGCGCGAGCTGGATGCCACCGCCATCGGCCTGTCGGCGCTGCTCGTGTCCACGAGTCGCCAGATGCCGGCGTGCGTGGCTGAGCTGCACCGCCTCGGCATGCGCGTGCCGGTGCTGATCGGTGGCGCCGCCATCAATCGCAACTTCGGCCGGCGCGCGGCACTCGTGGACGGCGAGGTGTTCTACGAGCCGGGTGTGTTCTACTGCAAGGACGCGTTCGAGGGGCTCGACACCGTGAACGCGCTGGTGGACAGCAAGGCGCGCGAGGAGCTCACCGCGCGCGTCAAGCGGGAGGCGTTCGAGTTCAAGAGCAACAGCGCCCAGCTCGTGGCGCGTTCGGCCGCCGCGAGCGCGCAGCAGCAGGACTTCAAGGCCAACGTGTCGCGCGACGTGGCCGTGCCGGCGCCGCCATTCTGGGGCGCCCGCGTCACGCCCACGTCCGCAATCCCGTTCGACGGCATGTACGCGGGCATGGACCTGAAGACGCTCTATCGGCTGCACTGGGGCGCACGCGGCGACGTGGCGCAGGTCGAGAAGCTCGTGCGCGAGGACTTCGAACCGAGGCGCTTGCGGTTGCAGCGCGAGGCGCGCGAGAAGGGCTGGCT
>JANNKI010000250.1:0-1650 GCA_031396225.1 bacterium
GGCCTGGCGCTGGGTGCCGAAGCGCAGAACCTCGGGGCGCTGATCGTGAACAAGAACCTGAATGGCAAGCTCACCGCGATCACGGCCATGCCCTCGTTCGACCTGTTCATCACCAGTGAGCAGAGGCAGACGGTCACCGTGCCCTCGCTTCCCGAGCTGCTGCCTCTCCGCTACATGAAAAAGTAGTGCCGTTCATTGACGCGCACTCTGGGGTCAAGGATGACAGCTTCCAGAAGGCCGAGGACCAGTTCCGAATCGCTCTGTACTGACGACGCCGCGGAGTCAGCCGGCACGCAGGTGATCGCCGAGCGCAAGTTGGCCTCCGCGACCGCCCAACTCCGGCGCGAGATCCTCGCGCGCGAGCGACTCAAGCTGGAAGCGAAGCGCGTGGAGCGGGGTTTACGCGAGGTCCACGAGCGCTTCGAGAGCGCCTTCGTCAATGCGCCCATCGGAATGGCGTTGATCGCCATGGATGGTCGCTGGCTACAGGTCAATGATGCGCTGTGCCGGATCACCGGCCACACCGGAGAACAGCTGAAGCAAACGACGCTTCGGGCCATCACGCACCCGGACGACGTCGCCCTCGACGTTGAGTGCCTGGAACAGCTCCTCTCCGGTGAGATCCCCAACTACCAGGTCGAGCTGCGCTACCGCCATGCCTGGGGCCATGATGTCTGGGTGTTGGTGACCACGTCGCTCGTACGCGACGAGGGTCGTGATCCGCTCTATCTGGTCACGCAGGTGCAGGACATCTCCGAGCGGAAGGAGATGGCGCGGCATCTCGAATACGTCGTGGATCACGACTTCCTAACCGGGCTACTCAACCGGCGGCACTTCGAGCAGGAGCTGGCCAGGGAGACCGAGCGGGCCGCGCGCTACGATTCTCCAGGGGCCGTGCTGCTCATCGATCTCGACAACTTCAAGGATGTCAACGACACCTTTGGCCACCGGGCTGGCGATGATGTGCTCAAGGGGGTGGCGGGGCTGTTGCGGCAACGCTTGCGCCAGACAGACATCATCGCACGGGTCGGCGGGGACGAGTTCGCGGTGCTGCTCACGCAGACCGATGCCGACGAGGTCCAGTTGGTGGCCGACGACGTGGTCAAGGCCCTGGGACGCGAGATGGCCATGCTGGCCGACCAATCCATCCGTATCACGGCAAGCGTGGGCGTCGCCATGTTCGACGGGCTGACGGACGTCGAGGCGCTGGCCTACGCCGACGTCGCGATGTACGAAGCCAAGGAGACCGGCCGGAATCGATTCGAGATGTATCGACCGCGGGAGCGCGGGCGAGAGCGCGTGTCGGCGCGGCTCGCCGAAGCGGAGCGGATCAGGATCGCGCTCGAGGAGGATCGACTGATTCTCTTCTGCCAGCCGATTCTCGACCTTTCCACGAACGAGATCTGCCAGTACGAACTGTTGTTGCGGCTTCCGGACGAAGAGCACGACGAGCCGCTCACACCCAGTGCCTTCCTCTATCGCGCCGAGCGGTCCGGCCTGATCCAGGCCATCGACGCGTGGGTGGTGCGCAAGGCGATCGCATTGATCGCCGAGCACGCGCGTGCGGGGCACAGGCTCGTGCTCAATGTGAACCTGTCGGGCAGATCCATCGGGGACCGCAGGCTTGCCGAGATCACCGAAGCTGCGTTG
>JANNKI010000259.1:0-6333 GCA_031396225.1 bacterium
GCCGCCGCGGCCAGCGCGGCGGCGCGCGGTCGACGCCAGCCCCGCCCCTGCTCGTAGTTGACGAGCGAGGCGCGATACACGGCCTCGAACGGGTCCACGGGTTCGGCCGCGGGCCCGAGGGCGCCAGGCGAGGACACCGCAAGCTCCACGTCCACGCGCGCCGCGACACTCAGCCGCCGGAGCGAGGGCTCGTAGGCCACGGGCTCGATCACGATGCGGGCCACGCGCTGGTTGCGCATCCAGGTCACGCCCATCAATCGGGCCGCGACCGGCACCGGCGAGCCGGCAAGTCCAAAGGCCACGGGCGACCGCTGGACGGCGGCCGGCTGACGCTTCTCGTCAATCCCGAGGTTCGCGGACAGCGTGATCCCCTCGCTGGGGGTGATCTCGCTCGCGACCGCCGTGAGTCGCACTTCGCCCACGGGCGGGACGGCCACGAGCAGTGCGCGCACGGGAACGGCAGGTGCACCCGGTAGTCCCGAAGCCTGGTAGCCGTCGAGGTCCAGCCGGTCCACGCCCGCCTCGGCTTCGATGCGCACAAGGCGCGGCGCCGGAACGGTGACCGTGAATCGCACACCGCCAGGCGTGGCGGGAGCCAGTCGCACGCCGGTCGCAGCACCGGTGGCAGCCCACGCGGGAGCCGCCAGGGCGAGCAACGCCACGCCGAGGCCCGGCGCGAGAGTCGAGATGTGCTTCAGGAGGCGCAAGTGTCGGGTCCCGGGGCGCGGCGTCAGAGCCGTTCGGCCTCGTCCACCAGCATCACCGGGATGTCCTCCACGACCTTGTAGCGCAGCCTGCAGGCCGGGCAGGTGAGCGTGTTGGCGTGGACGTCGTACGCGAGATCGCCCTTGCAAGCGGGACAGACCAGGATAGCCAGCAGTTCCGGACTCAGCGCCATGGGACTCCTCGTGCAGCCGGGGTTGAAGCGACGGTCCAGCCGACGATTCCAGTATAGCCTCCGAAATGCACGCGCGCACCTCGCGGGTGGGCAGGAGCGCCTGGATTCAGCCCCGCGCCTCGCGGAACACGCCGAACTGCCGGAACCGCTGCGCGCGACGTTTGACCAGCTCGGGTCCGGATACCCCGGAAAGCTCGTCGAGGTTCGACACGATCGCGTGCTTGAGCGTCGCGGCGGCCGCGGCCGGGTCGCGATGGGCGCCGCCCACCGGTTCCGGAAGCACCCCGTCCACGATGCCGAGCTGTGCCAGGTCCGGCGCGGCCAGTCGCAGCGCCTCGGCGGCCTTGGCCCCCTGCTTGCCGTCGCGCCACAGGATCGAAGCGCAGCCCTCTGGCGAGATGACCGAGTAGACCGAGTGCTCGAACATGAGCACGCGGTCGGCCACGGCGATGGCGAGCGCCCCGCCCGAGCCACCCTCGCCGATCACCACGGTGAGAATCGGCACTTCGAACGTGCCCATCTCGCGCAGGTTCACGGCAATGGCCTCCGCCTGCCCGCGCTCCTCGGCGCCGAGGCCGGGGTACGCGCCGGGGGTATCCACCAGCGTCACGATGGGCACGTGGAAACGGTCGGCGAGCTGCATGAGACGGAGCGCCTTGCGATAGCCTTCCGGGTTCGGCATGCCGAACCGGCGCATGAGGTTCTCCTTCGTGTCGCGCCCCTTCTGCTGGCCGATGACCATGACCGGCCGGGGCCCCAGCCACGCCAGTCCCGCGACGATGGCCGGGTCGTCGCCGAAGTGGCGATCGCCGTGCAGTTCGTCGAAGCCGGTGAAGCACGCCTGAATGTAGTCGAGCGAGTAAGGGCGCTTGGGATGCCGCGCGATCTGCACGCGCTGGTAGCGCGTGAGCTGCGCGTAGATCTCGCGCCGCATGGACTCGGCCTTCCGCTCCAGATCGGCGATCTCACGCTCCGCTCCCACGCCACGCGCCTGGGCGTCGTCACGCAACTCCTGGATCTTCTGCTCCAGCTCCAGCACCGGCTTCTCGAACTCAAGCCAGACGGTCACGAGCCCCCCTTTCCCCAGCGGACGCGGCAACTCGGCACCCGCGCCTTGAGCCCGGCGATGAGCGCGTCGTGGGCACGCACCCGAAAACGTCGCGAGCGCATGGCCATCCGGGAGTGATCAGGTTTCACGATGTGCAGCACCACTTCCGAGTCCCCCGGGTACGCCGACAGCACCTCGTCCAGTCCGGCGATGCGCTCCTCGGTCAAGTCCTCTGCCCGCACCTCGATGTGTAGCACGGAGCGGAACTGATGTTGCGCCTCTTCCCACGGGCGGATCTCGCTCAACAGCAGCTTCACGCCACGCTCCTCGCGGACCTCGATTCGGCCAGACGCCACCACGATGGTCTCAGCGGCGAGCTGGCCACGCGCCTGCTCGTAAGCCTCGGGGAACAGCGTGCACTCGACGCGCCCGCTCAAGTCCTCGAGCAACACCATGGCCATGAGCTTGCCCGACTTGGTGGTGAGTTGCTTGATCTCCCCCACCAACCCCACCACGCGCACCTCGGCGCCGTCTCCCAATTCGAGCGCCTGCGCGATCCCGTGCGTGGCCACGCGTTCGATGTCGGCGCGCAGGTGCTCGAGCGGGTGACCGGAGAAGTAAAAGCCGAGCACTTCCTTCTCGCGCGCACCGCGTTCGCGGCTGGTCCACTCCGGCATCTCGGGGAGCGGCGGAGCCACCGCCACGCCGAAAGCGCCCTCGGACTCGCCGAACAGCGACGACTGGCCGCTCGCCTGGTCGCGATGGAGCGCCGCGGCGTAGTCGAGCGCGGTCGCCGCTCCGGCGTGCAGTCGGGCACGCTCGCCACCGAGCACGTCCAACGCGCCCGCGGCCGCCAGGCTCTCGATCACGCGCCGATTCAATCCGCCCGCCGGCACACGCGCCGCCAGGTCGAACAGGTCCTTGAACGGCGCACCCGCCTCGCGCGCTCTCACCAGTATTTCCACAGCGCCCTGACCCACGTTGCGAACCGCGCCGAGCCCGATACGAATGTGGCCCTCCTCGAGCGTGAACTTCCACTCCGAGCGGTTCACGTCCGGCGGCAGCAGCTCGATCCTCAGACGGCGACACTCCTCGATCAGCGTGAGCACGCGACCCGAGTCGCTCATCTCGCTCGTGAGCGTGGCGGCCATGAACTCGGCCGGATAGTTGCCCTTGAGCCACGCACACTGGTAGGCGACCATCGCGTAGGCCGCGCTGTGCGACTTGTTGAAGCCGTAGCCGGCGAACTTTTCCATGGTCGTGAAGATCCTGTCGGCCGCGCGTTCCGGGATCTTGGACGTCTTGGCGCACCCTTCCGTGAACTGTGCGCGTTTCTTCGCCATCTCCTCGACGATCTTCTTTCCCATGGCGCGCCGCAGCTCGTCAGCCTGTGCCATGCTGAACCCGGCCAGGTCGTGCGCCGCGGCCATGACCTGCTCCTGGTACACGAACACGCCGTAGGTGCCCGAGAGGATGGGTTCCAGCTTGGCGTGCTCGTACTTGACCTTCTTGCGTCCGTGCTTGCAGTCGATGAAATACGGGATGTTCTCCATGGGGCCCGGCCGGTAGAGCGCGTTCATGGCTGTCAAGTCCTCGAACACCGTCGGCTTCAGCCGCTTCAGGTAGTCGCGCATGCCGGTGGACTCGAACTGGAAGATCGCAACGGTCTCGGCGTCCTGGAACACCTGGAATGCCTTGGCGTCGCCCTCGGGCAGGGACTGGAGCTCGAGTGCGACGCCGTGGTGGCGGCGCACCAGGTCCACGCACTCCTGGAGCACCGACAGCGTGCGGAGCCCGAGGAAGTCCATCTTGAGGAGGCCGGCCTTCTCGACGGACTTCATGTCCCATTGCGTGGTGACCAGGTCGCCCTTCTGGCGGCAGAGCGGCACGTAGTCGGTGAGCGGCCCGGGCGTGATGAGCACGCCCGCCGCGTGCACCGAACTGTGCCGGGCGAGCCCCTCCAGCACGCGCGCGCTGCGCAGCAGCTTGGCGTACACAGGCCCGCGCTGCGGCAACGATCTCAGGTCGGGCGTCTGCTCAAGCGCCTTCTCCAGCGTCACGCCAAGCCCGTCCGGCACCAGCTTGGCGATGCGGTCCACCTCGCCAACGGGCAGCCCGAGCGCACGACCCACGTCGCGCAGCACGCCCTTCGCACCCATGGTGCCGAACGTGATGATCTGCGTGACGTTCTTGTCGCCGTACTTGTCCTTGACGTACTGGATCACCTCGCCACGCCGGAGATCGTCGAAGTCGATGTCAATGTCGGGCATGGTGACGCGTTCGGGATTGAGGAAGCGCTCGAAGATCAACTGGTGCTGGATCGGGTTCACCTCGGTGATGCGCAGCGCGTAGGCCACGAGCGAGCCGGCCACCGAACCGCGACCCGGTCCCACACCGATGCCGCGCGACTTGGCGAAGTGGATGAAGTCGCGCACGATCAGGAAGTAGGACGCGAACCCCATCTTGCAGATCACATCCAGCTCGTACTGGAAACGCTCCCGGAGCGCCTCGGACACGTCGCCGCGAAAGCGCGTGCCCAGCGCGTCCCACCCCATGCGGCGCAGGTAGCTCTCGGCGTCGGCCTCGCCCGGGGGCAGCGGGAACTCCGGCAACAGCGGCTTGCCGAAGTCGAGTTTGAGGTTGCAGCGTTCCGCCACCGCGAGCGTGTTCAGGATCGCCTGCGGAAAGTCCGCGAACGCCTGCTTCATCTCGTCGGGCGAGCGGAAGTGCAGCCCCTTGACCGCCTTCATGCGCTTCTCGTCTGTCACGTTCTTACCGGTCTGGATGCAGATCAGGACGTCCTGCGCCTCGTCGTGGTCAGGCTCCAGGTAGTGGCAGTCGTTCGTGGCCACCAGCGGGATGCGGGTGCGAGCGGCGAGTACGGCCACCTTGGCGCGGATCTTCTCCTCGATGTCTATTCCATGATTCTGGATCTCGAGGAAGTAGTTGTCCGCGCCGAACATGTCGCGGTACATGCCGGCCGTGCGCAGCGCGTCGTCGTCGCGATCCGCCAGCAAGTCGCTCGCCACCTCGCCCTTGGGGCATGCCGACAGCGCCAGCAGGCCGTCGGCATGGGCGGCGAGCACGTCGTGGTCCACGCGCGGCTTGTAGTAGAAACCCTCGAGGTAAGCGAGGCTCGCGAGCCGCATGAGGTTCTTGAAGCCGCGCTCGTCGCGCGCGAGCAACACGAGGTGGTGTGCGGTGTCGCGGGGATCGCGGTCGGTGAGCTTGCCGCGCGTGACGTAGGCCTCCATGCCCACGATCGGCTTGACCCCGGCCTTGCGCGCCTCCTGGTAGAATTCCACCGCCCCGAACATCGCGCCGTGGTCGGTGAGTGCCAGCGCCGGCATCTTGAGCTCGGCAGCCCGCCGGACCATGGCTGAAATGGGACTCGCCCCGTCCAGGAGGGAGTAGTCGCTGTGGTTGTGGAGGTGGACGAAGTCCGAGTGCTTCATGGGCGCATCCTGCGCGCGGAAGGTGGCGGGCCGGAACGGGCCCCGGGCCTCGAGCCCGGTCGTCGAGGCCCCTTTCGATGCGGCGCGTCGATCAGCGCGAAGCTATCACAAACACTCCTGTCCGGACCGTCCGGCGGCCCGCGCGATCCAAGGCCTCGACGCGATAGGCGTGCCGCCCGGGAGCCGGCGACGCGAGCGGTCGCCAGCGCAGCAGGCGCATCTCGGCGTCCCACTCCGTGGGCACGCGCACGCCGTCCACGATGAACCCACTCGCCCGGCCCAGCACACCGCTCGCGGTGTCCGTTACTCGCGCCACGAGCGCCCACGTGGAGTAGGCCCGTGAACGTGCGTGCGCGCGCGCGGGCACGGCCAGCACCGTGACCGCGGGCGGCGTCATGTCGCGCAGGAGCGCGAACTGCCCGAGGCGGCTCGACTCCGCCCTGAACGCGTGCGCGGTGCTGTCGAACGTGGCGTCGGTCCACTCCCACTTGTCCGCGTCGCCGTCACGCCGATAGAGCCCCACGTGCTCGCTCGCCACTTC
Source organism: bacterium (assembly GCA_031396225.1). Classification (GTDB taxonomy): domain Bacteria; phylum Eisenbacteria; class RBG-16-71-46; order RBG-16-71-46; family RBG-16-71-46; genus JAIOPA01. The sequence continues at coordinate 5,943 of JANNKI010000259.1, forward strand.
GGCGGGGAGCGCCAACGTCACTCGCGCCGGCCGCCGGAGCGGCGGCTGCACCGGCAGCAGGTGGAGCGCGGCGCGCACGCCGGTGGCACCCGGCGGCACACCCGCGATGGCCGCTGCGCGCACCATCGCCACGCCGCTCTCGTACGCCTGATCGGGCTCGATCGAGAAGCTCGCCCACCGCTCGAGCCGACCCACCATGGACGTGGCCGTGGGCCACAGCGCGTAGGCACCCCGATGCAACCACTCCTTCCCGCTCGCGAGCTTGCCCCTGATCCAGAAGCCCTCGGGATCCGGCGTGCCGCTCACGTGCAGCACCGCGCTCCATGCAGCGCCGTCCCACGTGGCGACCGCGCCGTCATCCGGCGTGCCGCGCGTGAGCCCGCGTTCGATG
>JANNKI010000271.1:0-9240 GCA_031396225.1 bacterium
CTGCAACTGGCCGGCGCCGCGTGGCTCTTACGTCACCTGGACGGCATCACGGAGTTCCCGGTGGCGGCCCAACTCGTTCGCTCGCTGTTGACACTCGCAGCAGCGGTTGCGCTGGCCGGAGGTGCGGCCACGCTCGGCTACCAGACGCGGCCCGAGCGCCGCGTGGGCGCGCTCGTGAGCCTGCAAGGCGGGTTGGTGCTCGCCTCGCTCGCCGCGGATCCCACGCGCACGCCGTTCGCCCAACACGGCGGGCTCGCCGCATGGGCTGGCCACCTGTTGCTCGCGGCGACGGGCGCGAGCCTGCTGTCGCGGTTCCTGCCGGTGGCCGCGGCGGACGCCGAACGCGCATCGGTGTTGTTCCGCCGTCACCCCTGGAGCGGCGCGGCGGGAGGATACGCGCTGCTCTCGCTGGCCGGCGCACCGGGCACGCCGGGCATGCACATGTGGCTCGACACCGCTCGGACGCTCGCCGACCAGCGCCACCCCGGGCTGCTGTTCGGCTTGGCACTCGCGTGGCTCGCCGCGTTCGGAGTGGCCGCGAACGAGATCCGCCGCGGTTTCGGCTCGCCCGACGGCTCACCGCCGCCCGACCGGCACGTGCCGCGCTCGATCCGGGCCGCGCTGTGGACAGCCTGCGCGGCGCTCGTGGTGCTGATGTGGGCGTGGCGCGGCGCGCGCTGAGTCGCCGCCCCGCGCACAGGCCACGCACGAGGGCCCGCCGCGTGACGCGACGGGCCCCGCGCACTGGAGATGGTGCGCCGCCTTGGAATCGAACCAAGAACCTACTGATTAAGAGTCAGTTGCTCTGCCAATTGAGCTAGCGGCGCAGCGCGCGAGGGAACATGAGCAGCTCGCGAAAAGCCGGGGGAATCTAGCTTCGGGGGCAGGGACCGTCAAGCCACGGCGCCGCGCGCGGTGCGCATGAAAGCGATCGATTCGCTCGCGCGCTCACGTATGACGCGCTCGCGGGCTGCGTGCTAACTTGCCTCGTTCCAAGAGCCCCGCGGCAGGTCTCCACGAACGGGAGGACACGGTTGGCGATCCGGATAGAGCGCATGGTGGACCGGCGGCTTTCCCGCAAGCGCTGGCTCTTCGTCGTCGCCTACGTGGCCATGATCTTCGTGCTCAGCGCGCAGCCGGGCCTCTACATCCCGGGCACGTTCGAATACAAGGACAAGATCGCGCACGCCATCGAGTACGGCGGCTTGAGCTGGCTGGTGCACGCGGCGGTGCGCGACACATGGCCGGGCACGCCCGGCGGCCGTCGCGCGCTGCTGGCGGTGGTGGCGATCTCGCTGCTGGGCGTGGTGGACGAGGTGTTCCAACGGGGCGTGCCAGGACGGGACTCGTCCCCGTTCGACTGGATGGCCGACACGCTCGGCGCTTCGCTCGCGCAACTCCTGGGCCTCGCGCGCGAGAAGCGGCGCGGGGGAGCCTGACCATGGCGCCCCGTCACCAGGCTCCGCGCGGCACGCGCGACCAGCTGCCCGACGAGTCGGCGCGCTGGCGCCGGGCCGAGGCGAGTGCCCACGGCGTGCTCGAACGCTACGGCTATGGCGAGTTGCGCACGCCGATGTTCGAGGACTTCGAGTTGTTCGCGCGCACCGCGGGCGAGGCGAGCGACGTTGTGCAGAAGGAGATGTACCGCTTCACCGATCTCGGCGACCGCGAACTGGCGCTGCGTCCCGAGTTCACCGCCGGCGTGATGCGCGCGTTTCTGGAGCACGGCCTGGGTGGGCGTGCGCGCGTGCACCGGCTGTGGAGCATGGGGCCGGTGTTCCGCTACGGCAGGCCGCAGAAAGGCCGCTACCGCCAGTTCTCGCAGTTGAACTGCGAGCTGGTGGGCTCCGCGGCACCGGGCGCCGACGTGGAGATGATCGCGCTGTTCGTGGACCTCTACGAGGCGTGGGGCTTCACGGGCCTGACCGTGAAGGTGAACAGCGTGGGCCAGCCCGCCTCGCGACGCGAGTACGCCGATCACCTGCGCGCAGCACTGACACCGCACCTGGACCGGCTGTCCGAGGACTCGCGCCGGCGCCTGGAACAGAACCCGCTGCGCATCCTCGACACGAAGGACGACAAGGACCTGGCCGTGCTGGCCGAGCTCTCGGGCAAGCTGCCGCGTCTGCTCGACGTGATCGATGCCGAGGACCGCACGCACTGGGGCCAGGTGCTGGCCGGGCTCGATGCGGCGGGCATCCGCCACGAGGTGGACCACGGCCTCGTGCGTGGCCTCGACTACTACACGCGCACGGCGTTCGAGGTGCACGACGCGTCGCTCGGTGCGCAGAGCGCGCTCGGCGGCGGTGGCCGCTACGACGGATTGATCGAGCAGTTGGGGGGCAACCCCACGCCGGGCGTGGGATTCGCGATCGGGCTCGACCGCGCGCTGCTGGTGATGGAGGAGCGCGGCGATGCGGCCGAGACAGGCGACACGGTGTGCGTGGTGGCGATGGACGCGACGCGCACGAGCGTCACCGCGCTGGTTCGCGAGCTGCGCAGGCGGTTCCGCGTGGAGACCGACGTGGAGTCGCGCGGATTCAACGCGCAGATGAAGGCCGCGGGCAGGAGCGGCGCGCGCTTCCTGGTGATCGCCGGCGAGGACGAATGGACGCGCGGCGAAGTGGTGTTGAAGGATTCGAAGACCGGCGAGCAGAAGGCCGTGAAGCGCGAGGTACTCGCGGACGAGCTCTCGGCGCGCACGACGGGATAGGAGAACGCGACGTGGCGGATGAGCTGGAAGGACTCGGCGACTGGCGACGCAGCCACACGTGCGGCGACCTGACGCGCGCCCACGCAGGGCAGACGGTGACGCTCATGGGCTGGCTGCACCGCTCGCGCGACCACGGCGGCGTGCTGTTCACCGACGTGCGCGACCGCTACGGCCTGACGCAGGTCGTGTTCCACCCCGAGACCGGCGGCAGGGCGCTCCTGGACCGTGCGTCCCGCCTGGGCAACGAGTACGTGATCGCCGTGCGAGGCAGCGTGATGGAGCGCCCCGCGGCGGCCGTCAACGAGGACCTCGCCACCGGCACCATCGAGGTGGACGCGCGCGAGCTGAAGCTGCTGTCGGCCTGCGACCCGCTGCCGTTCCAGGTGAACGAGGAGCACATGCTGGCGAGCGAGGAGCACATGCTGGCGAGCGAGGATCTGCGATTGAAGTTCCGCTACCTGGACCTGCGCCGCCCCGAGCTGGCGGCCCTGCTGGCGCTGCGACACAAGGCTGCCGCGGCCGCGCGCAACTACCTCTCGAGCCAGAGCTTCCTCGAGATCGAGACGCCGCTCCTCGTGAAGCCCACTCCCGAGGGGGCGCGCGACTATGTGGTGCCGAGCCGCGTGCACCACGGCAGCTTCTACGCGTTGCCTCAGAGCCCACAGCTCTACAAGCAGACGCTCATGATCAGCGGCTGCGACCGTTACTTCCAGCTCGCGCGATGCCTGCGCGACGAGGACCTGCGCGCCGACCGGCAACCCGAGCACACGCAGATCGACCTCGAGATGAGCTTCGTGAGCGAGGACGACGTGTTCACGGCCGTCGAGGGACTGTTCGCCGCGATGTGGCAGGAGACGCTGGGCGTGAAGCTCGCCACGCCGTTCCCGCGCATCACCTACGACGAGTCCATGAAGACCTACGGCAGCGACAAGCCCGACCTGCGCTTCGGGCTCACGTTCACCGACGTCACCGCGATCTGCTCCCGATCCCCTCGCAACGTGGTTGCGAACGGTGCCAGGGCGCCGGGCGGCATCGCCGTGGCCATGACGCTGCCCGGCGGCGCCGGGATCAGCGGCACGCAGTTGCGCAAGTTCGAGGACGTGGTGAAGGCCGCCGGCGCGGGCGGGCTCACGTTCTTCAAGGTGCTCGCGGGCGAGCGTGAGAAGCAGCAGGTCATCTTCCCCGGTGAGCTGCTGGACGACTTCCTGGCGAAGGTCGGCGCGAACGACGGCGACGCCGTGGTGTTCACGAACGGCCCGTGGGAGCGCACGTGCAAGGCGCTCGGCGTGCTACGCACGCAACTCGGCGCTGGCGAACTCGAGAAGCGCGGTTTGCTCGGAAAATCCGGCCACGAGCAGGAATGGTGGTTCGTGTGGGTGCGCCAGTTCCCGCTGTTCGAGTACAACGACGACAAGAAGCGTTGGGAGCCCAAGCACCACATGTTCACCATGCCGAACCCGGAGCATCTCGACTTCCTCGAGACCGACCCCGGCAAGGTGGTCGCGCAGCTCTACGACGTGGTGCTGAACGGCAACGAGCTGGGCTCGGGCTCGATCCGCATTCACCGTCCCGACATCCAGGAGCGCGTGATGAAGGTGACCGGACTCACGCGGGAGCAGGCCCACGAGAAGTTCGGGTTCCTGCTCGAAGCCTACCGCTACGCGTCGCCGCCGCACGGCGGCATCGGCATCGGCCTGGACCGCATCATCATGCTGCTCGGCGGCCGTGACTCGATCCGCGACGTGATCGCGTTCCCCAAGACCGCGAGCGCGACGTCACTGATGGACGGCTGCCCGAGCCCGGTGGAGGCGGAAACGTGGAGGGAGCTCGGGCTCAAGCCAGCGGGGGCGGGACCAGGGGCGGCGAAGGAATAGGGCCCGCGGCCGGGGCGCTGCTCGGGTCGCTCGTGCCGGATGAAGCGAAAAGGGAGGACGCCATGGCGGAGAAGCCGGTCGTTCGTGTCGATTCGGGTTCAGGGATCTTCTGGGTCATCGGTTGGATGTTCACGATCGCGTTCGCCAAGCTGGGAGTGGGTCAGGCATTGCTGGCGTTGATCACCTGGCCCTACCAACTTGGAGTTGCGCTCCGCGGGTGATCGGCGGACCTCCCAGGCGAATGCCCGCTGGCGGTGGCGCTGCACGTCGCCGAACGTCTCGGACCCCAGCCAGACCGTGGTAACCGTGGCGGTGGATTCCGGAATGAAGTACGTGAGTACGCCATTGTATGCGCACGCGTGAGCGCGGCGCAGTCTCGCGGACGGAGGCTGCTTGAGCCATGGATGCCGAGGCCGACGGAAGTCGGGCAGACCCTATCGTGATTCGAGCGTACGCCGACGCCGATTGGCCGGCGGTGTGCGCGGTGCACGACCGTGCGCGGCCCGATGAGCTGCGAGGCTCGTGTGATCCGCGCGCCTTCGTGCCACTGGCTGAAGATGAGGGCGATGCCGCGAGCTTCAATCGGTCCCGAAAGTTCGTTGCCTGTAGCGGGGAACGAGTGGTCGGGTTCGTCGGTGTCGATGGAACGTATCTTTCCTGGCTCTATGTCGACCCCGCCTGGTATGGGCAGGGGATCGGGCGGCGGTTGCTTCGCCTGGGGCTCCGGCTCATTGGTCCGGAGGCATGGACGGTGGCGCTTGCTGGAAATACTCGCGCGCTGCGGTTGTACGAGAGCGAAGGCTTCCAGGTCGTGGACACCTCTTCGGGCGCGAACGCCGGGTACCCGTGCATGAGTGTGAAGTTGAGCTTGTCCGCTTCAGAACCACGCAGCCCGGGACCACCGCCTCCGAGCCCGGGGACCATCGGCCAATAGGAACCACCCATGAGCCTCGCGAACTCCAGGATCGCACAGCTTCTCCTCCCGATCGCAGACTTCGAGAAGGGAGTGGCCTTCTACCGCGACACGCTCGAGATCCCGTTCCTGTTCACAGCTCCCCCGCAGATGGCGCTCTTCAATTGCGGTGGCACTCGCCCGCTGGTCGGGGTCATGCCGGCGGGAGAAAAAGCGCAACGGGGCTCCGCCAGCTACTTCCAGGTGGCGGAGATCGCGCCCGAGGGCGCCTGACCAAGCGTGTCCGTCGCCGGCCTCGGCGCGCACGTCATGATCCTCCATCACGAGGATTGTGAACGGCGCGCCCCTGCGGCACACTCGCGCCTCACGACTTCATTCGGCTGATCGAAGTTGTCGCCGTTGTTCGACTCGACGCCCGAGGCCTCGCACCATGATCAAGTTCATGCTTTTCATTGATGGCACGTGGTTGTACTCCAACACCTCCCGCCTGGTCGGGGCGTCGGGCGAGCCGGGCTTCGTGCTCGACTTCGGCAAGCTGCCCCGCGTGCTTGCGGAGGAAGTGGGGCGCCGGCTCGGCCACGACGAATGGACCGTCGTGCGCACGCACCTGTTCGGCAGCTACGCGGCCAACGTGGACTCTCGCGACCTGGAACCGGTGGAGCGGCGGCTCAACTTCTTCACCATGCTCCGCCAGCAGCACCACTACGAGGTCGAGGCATTCCCCGTCGATTTCCGGGGGCAAGCGGCTGCGGCGCACCGATCGCGACCCGAACGACCTGTTCGAGGCCAAGGAAAAATGTGTCGACATCGCGCTCGCCACGAGCATGCTGTTCAACGCCTCCATGACCAACGCCTACGATGTGGCCATCGCCGTGATTGGCGACCAGGACTTCAAGCCCGTGCTGCAGAGCGTGCGGAGATTGGGCAAACGCGTGGCCATCGCGAGCATCAATGGTGCCTGCTCCGGCGAGTACTCCGACGCGGCCGACAAGGCACGCGTGCGCGACGTGGAACTGATCTGGCTCGAGGACCTGCTTCCGCGCCTGGCGCGCCGCTACGACCCGCACGTGCTCGAGTGCCAGTCCCCGAGTCACAAGGGCGAGCGTCGCGTGGAGACGACGTACTACCCCAAGCGCGGGGAGAAATTCTACTGCCCGGCGTGCCGCGAGGAGTTCGCGCGCCAGCGTGAGGCCGGCGCCGCGAGCGCACCCTCGAATGGCGGCAACGGCGGCGGCAACGGCAACAGCAACGGACACGTCACGGGCGAACCCATGACGTACGCCCCTACCGACACCACGCTCATGGGCGTGGTGAAGCACAAGCGCGTGGACAAGAACTATGGCTTCATCATGGTGGACGGCTGCGGCACCTACGACGGTACGGAGTACTTCTTTCACGAGACCGACATGGTGGACGGCACGCGCTTCGCCGACCTGGCCGAGGGCACGTACGTGGACTTCCAGGTGAAGGCCGAGCCCCCGCCGGGCAAGGCCCCGCCGGCCCGCAACGTGCGCCGGCGCGTGGCGGTGTGAAGGAGACCGCCGAGGTCCGCGAGGCCGTCGAGGTCCTCGCGCGCACGCCGGCGTTGCTCGACACCTGGCTGGTGGGGCTCTCGGAGCCCTGGCTCGACACGCGCGAGGGAGAGGGCACGTACAGCCCGCTCGACGTGGTCGCGCACCTCGTGCACAACGAGGAGACCGACTGGATGACACGGCTCGAGATCGTGCTCCAGCACGGCGAAGGGCAGCCATTCGCGCCGTTCGATCGCGAGGGCTTCCGCGAGCGCTTCGCCGGCTGGCCGCTCGAGCGGCTGTTGCCGCGCTTCTCGTCGGCGCGTCGCGAGAACCTCGACCGGCTGGTGGAACTGCGGCTCAAGCCCGTGGACCTGAACCGCACCGGTATGCACCCCGCGTTGGGCCGCGTCACCGTGCGACAGTTGCTCGCCGGCTGGGTGGTGCACGATCTGACGCACCTGGCGCAGGTGGCGCGCGTGATGGCCAAGCGTTACACCGACGCGGTGGGGCCCTGGCGCGAGTACATGGGCGTGCTGGGCGACCGCACTCGCTGATCCGGCTCTCGCCGGTTGCCCTCGCGCACCGCGTCCGCGCAAGCTGGGCGCCATGAACGCTCCGGAAGACCCGCACCGCCCGCCCGCGCCAACGTCTGAGCCCGAACTCGACGAGCCGCTCCCCGGCTACGTGCCGCCCGATCCCGACGAGCCGCCCCCGGTGGAACTCTGGCGAGCGGTCGGCGACGTGCAGCCCTGGGGCACGATGCTCGTGCTGTTCCCATGCGCGGTCATGTTCCTGCTGATGGCCGCACGCGGTGCGTTGGGGGATCGCGATGCGCTGCTGGCATGGGGCGCCAATGCGACGCAGCTTTCGCCAGGCGACACCGCGTGGCGGTTGCTCGCTTCGACGTTCCTCCACTCCGGGCCGGGACATCTTTTCTTCAACGCCACGACACTTCTGATCTTCGGTCCGGCGGTGGAACGCGTGTTCACGCGCCCGGGGTTCTGGCTCGTGTACGGCACAGGTGGCGCGCTGGCGTCGCTCGCGAGCCTGGCCTGGCGCGGCGCGCACACGTCGGAGCTCTCCCTCAGTGTCGGCGCCTCCGGCGCGATCTTCGCTCTCGGGGGCGCGCTCATGGTGGGCGCGTTCCGGCTGCGTGAGCGGCTCGCGGTGGGGCGCGCGCGTTCACTGGCCGCCGCGGTGCTCTACCTGGCGGGCACCGGGTTCGCGGCGGGCTTCGCGCGCCACGGGACCGACAATGCCGCCCATCTCGCAGGCCTCGTGAGCGGCGCCCTGTTGGCGTCGGTGTTGGGACTGAGCCCGCGTCTCGGCGGCCGAGGCGCCGGTAGGCTCACGCGCATCGGCGCCGTACTGACCGTGATCGCGCTCGCGCTTTCCCTGACAATCGCGATCCGCTCCGGGCTCACGATGCGCTAGTGCCCGCATGCGCCGCGTATCGCGCATCGGGCGCCAGTGCGTGTCGGGGCACCGGCGCCCGTTCACCTGCCCGGTCGCGAGAAGGCTGCGCGCATCGCCCGGTCGGGCGAAGCTCTTGCCCGGGCCTCCCGGGGCCCGGGTTCCGGCGAGACCCGCACGATCGCCGCACCGTGCAGCGCCCGGCGCACGACGCGCGGGCCAAGTTCAGTCCGTCACGACATCGGGTTCGCCGAACACGATCGGGACCTTCCTTTCCCCCGCGTGGCCGACCCTCTCGACCGTCGCGGCTGGCTCGCCTTCGTGAATGAGATGCCGTCGCCCGCTCGCACCAGGTCCCGGTGGTGCGCGTCGGCTGCGGCTTGCGACCCGACTGGTGGGTGGATGCAGTGAATACTGCGACGTTGGACGGACGGATTCAGCTGCGCGTTGACGAGGCGCGGCAGCTCGCGCACCGGCGCGGACGCGACCGCCCCCAACGCGGGCCCGGCGGGCTGCTCAATCCTTGCCGCTTTCCGGCCGATGACTGGGGAAAGCCTGCAGGGCCGGCCATGTCGATCCGGGGCCGCGAAGGGAGCCGCCATGAAGGGCAATCGGAGGCCACGCCGTGAATTTCACTCGACCGCATCCCCGACCGGCGGGAGCCGCACGGCTCGTCCCCTCGCCCGCGGAGCTGCCGTCCGCATGGAAGACCGCGTGGCCGTGGCTGTTCTGGTTACTCTGGGGCGTCTGGCTCGCCGTCTCGGACCTGCGTAACGACGACATCCAGCCGGCCGTGTTCCGGCTGATGATCGG
>JANNKI010000280.1:0-1544 GCA_031396225.1 bacterium
ATCGCGCAAGACGGAAGGCTGGAACCTCGTTGATGCGTGAGGCGAATCTACTCCCGTCTTGGTTCTCCGGTCAATAGCCATCTCTCCTCTTGAGACGCTCGTCGTCGAGCTCCGCGGCGCGTGTTGCAACGAGTGTTGTGGAACTTGCGATGCAGTCCTCGATCCGGGTGTCTTCCCGACTCGCACCACGCCGAGTGCGGTCACTCGAGCATCCTCACGGCATGCACTCTTTCGATTCGCCGCCTCCACTGCGAACCAGCCGAATGCCTCGCACATCGTGATCGCCCAAGCCGCAGCCGGGAATAGTCATTGCGCGACGCAGCACCCGGCCCCGATACTGCCGCGCCATGACGTTCAACCACTCGTACCGCATGCTGGCCGGGCTCGCAGCCGGAGTCGTGCTGGGCGTGGCCGCGAACATGGCGTTCGGGGACGCGCCCGCGCTGCAGCAGTTCGTGCGGTACGTCACCGAGCCCGCCGGCAAGATCTTCCTCAGGCTGCTGTTCGTGCTGGTGCTGCCGCTCATCGTGTCGGCGCTGGCACTCGGCGTGTCGGGGCTGGGCGACCTGCGCTCGCTCGGCCGCATCGGGTTGAAGATGCTGGCCTACACGGTCGTGGTCTCCACCATCGCCGTGCTGATCGGCGTGGGCATGGTGAACCTGTTCCAGCCCGGCGCCGGGCTCTCGCCGGAGTTGAAGCAGCGGCTGCTGGAGCAGGCCAGCGCGGCGCCGCCGCCCGCGCCCTCGGCGGGTGCGACGGGCGTGGACTTCGTGGTGGCGTTGGTCCCGAGCAACATCGTGAAAGCCATGGCCGACGGCGACATGCTGGCGGTGATGGTGTTCGCGCTCTTGATCGGGGCGGGCATCGCCGCCACGCGCACGGAGTACGCCCGACGCTTTGAAGAGGTGCTCCAGGGCATCTACGAGGTCGCGATGCGCCTGCTGGAAAGCGTCATCAAGGTGGCCCCGATCGGGGTCGCATGCCTGACGTTCACGCTCACGGCGCGGCTCGGCTACGACATCCTGTGGCAGTTGGGGGCTTACGTGCTCACCGTGGTGGCAGCACTCGCGGTGCAGCAGTTCGTGGTGTACCCGGTGAGCGTGTCGTGGTTGGGCGGCATGAATCCGCTCGTGTTCTTCCGCGGCATCCGCGAGGCCATGCTGACGGCCTTCTCGACCGCATCCAGCAACGCCACGCTGCCCACGTCGCTCGCCGTGGCCGAGCGCGAGCTACGGCTTCCGTCGCACGTCTCCCGGTTCGTGCTCACGGTGGGTTCCACCGCCAACCAGAACGGCACCGCCCTGTTCGAGGGCGTGACCGTTCTGTTCCTGGCGCAGTTCTACGGCGTGCCGCTCACGCTCATGCAGCAGGTGACCGTGGTGTTCGTCTGCATCCTCGGCGGCATCGGCACCGCCGGCGTACCCGCGGGCTCGCTCCCGGTTGTGGCCATGATCCTCGGCATGGTGGGGATCCCGGTGGAGGGCATCGGCATGATCCTCGGCGTGGACCGGCTGCTCGACATGTGCCGCACGACTCTCAATGTG
>JANNKI010000284.1:0-2426 GCA_031396225.1 bacterium
CGCCGGCGTCCCGCGACACGAGCTGCACGGGGAGATCCTTCATCCCGGGCCCGAAGTCCACCGGTCGCCCGGCGCGAACCGCGGGAGCCACCCACACGCGGTACTTCTCGCGGAACGCGATCCAGCGCTCGTCGGGTGACAAACGGGCCTCGGTGAAGTAAACGCCCTTCCAGTGCGTGCGCTCGTCGCGACCGGCGAGGTCCATGCTGAAGATGGAGCGCTCATCGCCGTCGGTGCCGGTGGCGTCCGCCAGGTAGACGCGGTCGCTCGTGGCGCCAAATTGCGGTGCGAACCCGCGGCGCGAGATCCGGCGCGCTTCGCCCCCGCGGCTCGGGATGTGGTAGATGCCCGGGTCGCGCGACCACGCGGTGGAGAACAGGTAGCCGCCGGGGATCGCGCGGTAGACGATGCTCGCTCCGTCGGGCGAGAGCGCCGGTTCAACATAGCGTCCCGGTCGCGAGGTCACCACGCGACCCGCGCCACCTGCCGAGGCCACCACGCGCACCGTGCCGAGCGTCGAGTCGTTCCACGTGACGTACACGATGGAGCTGCCGTCCCGCGACCACGAAGGATAGAACTCCCAATGGTCCGTCTGCCGCGTGAGCCGGCGCGGCTTGCCACTCGGGAGCGAGCGGACGTACAGGTGGCCCAAGCTCGAATACACCACGCGGTCGCCGCGCGGCGACACGCTCACCCAGCGCAACATGCGCGTGGCCACCGAGTCGGGTGCGACCGCGACCGGGAAGCGCACGGCCTCGGCCACCCGCCGCGTGTCATTCACGTGGAACGGGATCGAGCGCGCTTGCTTCGTGGCCACGTCGAGCCGGTGGAGCCCGCCCTGCGCCCAGAACACCAGCGCGCGCGAGTCCGGCATCCAGGAGATGCCGGGATAGACACCGTGCACCGCCCAGCTCTCCTGGAGGTCTCGGTCCATCCCCGCGAACAGCGCATGCTCCTCGCCGCTCTCGAGCTCGAGCACGTGCAGGACCGACTTGAATCGCACACGCTTCAGGTACGCGAGCCACTTGCCGTCGGGCGACGGCGTGGGTCGGATCGCGCCGCCCGGGCCGCCCACGAGTGTTATGACCTCGCCGCTCTCGCGGTCCAGCCGCTGGATCGTGTAGATCTGGCTGTTGCCGTCCTTGTTGTACTCGAACGAGGTACCCGGCGTGGCGTCCATGCTCCAGTAGAGATGGCGCCCGTCGGGCGAAAAGGCCGGCTCGCCCTCGTCCTTCTGTTCATTCCGGCGCTTGGTCATCTGGACGCCTTCGCCTGCGGGTCCGTTCGCATGGTAGAGCCAGATCTCGCCTGCGCCCGCGGATCGCGTGGACGTGAAGTGCTTGCGCGCCGCCACGTACTGGCCGTCCGGCGTCCACTCCGGACTGTTGAGCAGCCGGAACGTCTCCTTGGTGACCTGGCGTGCGTGCGTGCCGTCACGGTCGACCACCCAGACGTTGTCGCCACCCGCGCGATCGCTGGTGAACGCGATCCGCTTGCCGTCCGGGCTCCAGCGCGGCTGCTCGTCCCACGCGGCGCCACTCGTGAGCGTGCGGGCCTCGCCGCCCTCGACCGGTAGCAGGTAGAGGTCGCCGAGCAGGTCGAACACCAGCTGCTTGCCGTCCGGGCTCACGTCCACCGACATCCACGTGCCCGTGCGCGTGTCGATGCGCGCCTCGTGTGTCGTGCCGCGCGCGTCCTCCACTTTCCATCCCGGCGCCGGCGACGCGCCGGGGGAGTTGACGGCGCTGCCGGGCGCTGCCGAAGTGACGGCTTCGGGCGCGGCGTGGTCGTCGGGATGCGCGTGACTGGCAGGTGCCCACGCGAACGTCGCGAACATCAGGGAGAGGCCCACGACACGCGGCGAGCGAGCGATGCGATCGGTTCTCAAATGCGGCCTCGTCGGAATGGGGGCGGAGCGAGGGTTGGAGCCCGCGATACTACATGCCGCCCCGAACGGCCGCAGCCAACTCGGAATGCGCGACTCGGCGACCATGCATTCTGCAAGCTTTCACGGTCACCACGGACGAAAATATGAACTCGCAACTCACGGCGACGCGTTTCCTGTTGACCGTGTCCGCGGTACCCGCTTGAATTGGTTCTACCCGCCGCATGGAACGTTGTCGTGCCTTCCCAGGACTCGATCTCTCGAGTCTCCCAACGCCGGCCGCGTGCCACCCCACGAGAGAGACTCGCTGTAAGCAAGCCGAGGTTCGGCTGGCCCGCGGCCGCGCCTCGCTCTGCCCAGCACCCACATCACACTCGCGTGCCACTTCATGTCCGTGGAGAGGGCGTCGAGGGACGAGGCCCCACGTCTCGTCCATCCCTCGGGGGTTCTCATGCGAATGGCCGGCCTTGGCGGTACGCTCCTCATCGCGCTCGCGCTCGCGGCCACTTCGCCGGTGGCGGCGAACGCCCAGCTCGTGCTG
>JANNKI010000302.1:0-1681 GCA_031396225.1 bacterium
TTCATCGCCTGGACCGCGTCGCCGGATTCCGGGACCAGGACGACCGCGGTCGCGTCCGCGGTCTGCGCGACCTCGAGCTCGCTCTGCCCGACCCCGACCGTCTCGATGAGTATCCGGCCGAAGCCGGCGGCATCGAGCACGTCGCACGCCTGCGCGGTGTGCACCGCGAGCCCACTCATGCTGCCGCGCGTCGCCATCGAGCGGATGAAGACGCCGTCATCGCCCGAGAGCTCGTTCATGCGCACGCGATCACCGAGCCGCGCGTCTCCCGAGAACGGGCTCGTCGGGTCTACCGCCACCACCGCGACGGTCTCGGCGCGCTCGCGGTTCTCGCGCGCGAGCTTGGTGACGAGCGTGCTCTTGCCGGCACCGGGCGGCCCGGTGATGCCGACGCGATGCGCGCGGCCGGTGCGCTCGAAGCAGGCGTCCAAAAGTGCGCGCGCGTTCGGATGCTCGTTCTCGACCCAGGAGAGAGCGCGCGCCAGCGGCACGCGCTCGCCGGCGAGCGTGCGTCGGATGAGTTCTTCGGGAGCGAGGTCGCGCATGCAGGGCGGCGCGCAACCGGGCCCTCACGGCGAGAACGCAATGCAGGCCCGGGCTTGTGCGCGCGGGAAGCGCGAAGCTACGGGTGCACCCGGGGAGGGTCAAGCCACGGGCGCGATGCGGCGCGACGAATGGCTGCGGCCGGGCGTTGCGCGGGTCGAACGCCAGGAACCGCGCGGATCGAGGCGGGCCTACCTGCCACGCGCGTGCCGTTGCGCGTCATCCCCCAGATGTCGCCGAGCACGAAGTCCACGAGCGCCTGGCAGTCGGCGCGCGACCACGTCCACACGTCGAAGCCGGTGAACACGACCGGCGCGTTATCGCGACCGTGGTAGTAGAGCATCGCGGGAGCCGGGGAGACGAGGAGCGTCGAGCTCGAGACCTGATAGAGCGTGTCGAGCGTGGACTCCAGCTTCGGCGAATTGCCGTGAGGGCTCATCCGCTCGGCGATCACGTTCGGAGCTGCGACGTACTCGAAGGGCGACGTGGTGCGATAGAAGAGCCCCGCTTGGCTCGCCCGTCGGGTCGGAGGGATCGGGTCGGTCGCGGCCGAGCGGAATCGCATCGTGGAGGGGAGATGCGAATAATCAGGCGCCGCGAGCGAGCCGTCAGGACCATGCCCGGACCAGCCACCGCGCGCGGCCGGGGAGCGATCCGGCTGGGCGGAGCCGACGGTGACGGCGACAGAAGAGCGCAGGTGGACGTGGTCGTGGATCGGACGCCCCGGGCCCAACTCGCCGGCTTGGACCGTGAACACGGTGTTGCTGCCGACGTTGTTCTCGACACGGTCGAATTCGATGAGTGACGCGTAGGCGACACTTCCGCCGGCGAGCCAGACCTGCCCGCCCGCCTCGACGTATGCCGCCAGCGTGCTCGAGACGCCGGGTCGACTCATGGCTCGAAGCGCGGTCGGCGCGAAGTCGTTCGGACCACTGACCGCCCCGCGCGGATCCACCAGCCACAGGACATGGCGGTAGTTCACGAGCGTGGACAACGGCACCGCGTCGACGGGGGATCTCGAACCCTGGCCGAGTCCCGAGCGTGTCGAACGGATACCCCGCAAGGAGCCCGGGCGGTGAGAGGACGCCGGTCGTGGGGTTCTTCGTGCCCCGCCACGGGTATCCGCCGCGCGCGAACA
>JANNKI010000032.1:0-1908 GCA_031396225.1 bacterium
TCACCGCGGGTTCGCTGACTCGTTTGCGACCGGTGCTGATGACGGCACTCGTGGCCTCGCTTGGCTTCGTCCCAATGGCGCTCGCAACGGGCACTGGCGCGGAAGTGCAGCGCCCCCTGGCGACGGTCGTGATCGGCGGCATCGTGTCGTCGACCGTGCTGACCCTTCTGGTATTGCCGGGGCCTCTACCGCATGTTCCATCGTGAGACTCGTGACTCTGATGAGGGTGTGGGTTCCGTGGGCGCGTAGGGCGCGAGCCATATGGACGCGGATCCTAAACACGCCGAGACGTAGTCAGCGCCGCGCTCGGTCAACGCCCAGACTTCTGTCCCGGTTCTCCCGCCCGACTCGGGCAAGTCTGGCCCATACGGCAATCACGCGGCACTGAGGCACTCCGCGGCGGCGTCTCAGTGTTCGTGCCGGTGGTGAAGGTCCGGCGCGTGCGGGTGAGCGTGAGTGAGCGGCTCGTGCTCGTGCGAGTGCGTGTGCCGGACCCACGCCGGCAGGCCCGGATGCACGTGCGTATGGTGACCGTCGTCGTGCCGGTGCTCGTGCGTGTGCGCCATGGCTTCGTGCGAGTGTTCGTGCTCGTGGCGCGCCGTGAGCATGAGCGCGATCCCCGCCACCATCAGGCCGGCGGCTCCGAACTGAACCGCTGTCGCAGGCTCACCGAACATGAACCACGCGAGGAGCACGCCGAGGAACGGCGATGTCGAGAACAGCAGCTGCGACCGGCTCGCTCCGAGCTGCTGCGCCCCGGAGATGTAGAGCATGATCGAGAACCCGTAGCTGAAGGCTCCCACGGCCAGCGCGGCGAGGATGCCCGTCCCCGGAGGCACGCCCCCTTCGAGCACCAGGCCGATCGCAAGGTTGACCGTGCCCGCCCCGATACCCTTGATCGCGGTGGTCTGCGCGGGGGTGAAGCCGCTCACCAGCGCGGTGAGGTTGTTGTCGAGTCCCCAGCAGACACACGCGAGCGCCACCAGTGTGCCGGCCTGCCACCCGGCCGAGCCCGACGGCGCCGCCAACACGAGGCCGCCAGCGAGCACGAGTGCCGCAGCGAGCACCGTGCGGCGGTCCAGGTGCTCGCGGAAGAAGGCCCATGCGAGGACTGCGGTCGCCACTGTCTCGGTGTTGAGCCACAGCGACACCGATGCCGCCGGCGCCGCGCGCAGGCCGAACAGGAGCAGGACCGGACCAACACCGCCACCGAAGATGATCGCCAGCGCGAGCATCCTCTGCTGGCGACGGTCCCGTCTCAGTTCGGGTGAGCCACCACGGAATGCAAACGGCAGTACGCCCAGCGCGCCACCCAGGTACAGGAGCCCGGCGAGCGTGAAGGGCCCCACGGAGACCAGCAGCGCTTTCGAGACCGGCGTCGAGGCGCCGAAGAGAACGGCAGCGAGCAGACAGGAGAGTGCCGGCAACAGCGTGTGCGCGCGGTGGTCCGCAGGACTCGACATGCCGACATTGAAGCATGTTGGGAGGCGCGCTGCCAGAACGCGGGGGCGTTCGAATCACGCCGAGGAATCGCCCCCCGGCGATGTCCCAGTGAGCAGCGAGCAAGGCAGCGTCTGTTGAGTGTCACAGCCACCTGTCCACCGCGCGTCTCTGCCTGCGTCTACCTTGCCGGGCGGAGGACAGCGGTCTGTTGAACCGCCTGCTTGATGATCGGCCCTGCCTTCACACAGTCGCTTATCGTCGCCAGGACCTTGCCGTCCATTGTGCGGACACGAAGCGTCGCGTCGTAGGGGTGCTTGTCCGCTCGCCCGCGGCACTCGCGGCAGTTGTCCGTCAACCGGGCCGCCACTGCAACACCGAGCATCTCGTAGAACGGCAGCACGCGGTCGTAGAGCAGGTCGCACGTGGTGATCGCACCTGCTGCGTGCAGACCTTGGCGAACGCGAG
>JANNKI010000316.1:0-1579 GCA_031396225.1 bacterium
GCCACTCGGCCAGGCGCTTCGTATAGAACGGCCGTACACCGGGACGAAGCGATCTCTTCGAGGAGTGCGGTGCGTTCTTTTCCCTTCCTCGGCAGGAATCCAAAGAATGTGAATCGGTCGGCGGAAAGGCCTGATGCCACCAGCGCGGCGAGCAGCGCCGACGCTCCCGGCAGCGGGATTACCACAATTCCGGCCTCGATCGCCGCGGTGACCAGGCGTTGTCCGGGATCCGACACGAGCGGCGTGCCCGCGTCGCTGATCAACGCGATGTCCTCCCCCGCGATGAGCCGTTCGACGATCCGGGGCGTCGTCTTCGCCTCATTGTGCTCGTGGTACGGCGCCATCGGTGCCGTGATCCCGTAGCGATCGAGCAGCGGCCTGGAGTGTCGCGTGTCCTCGGCCAGCACCAGTTGCACCGACTTCAGCACCTCGACCGCCCTGAAAGAAAAATCCCCCATGTTGCCAATGGGGGTGCTCACTACGAATAAGCGTCCGGCGTCCGGCGTCACCATCACATGACCTTCCACGGGATCCGGTCATAGAAACCCGCCGACTGGAACATGTGCCGGCGCTCCCACGTGAGTTCCTTCAACAAGGCCGCCGGCGGCGCGGCTTCGTGGTCCGCCGCGGCCCAGATGAGCTCCGACAACCACTTCGCGACGGCGGCCGTGATCTTGGTCGTGTCCGAAATCGGCTCGCGCGCCGGCGCCTTGCCGATACAGAAGCCCTCGAGTTCAGGGTGCGCCTTGAGCAGAGTCTGACGCGCTTGCTCGGCGATTGCCGGCGCGCTCTCGCGACCGCCGGCCACCAGCCGCTGCACGAGTGCGATGCTCAGCTCACGGTACGCCTGGATGAGCGCCGGGGGGGCCTGCAGCGGCAACGGTACCACCGATGGCCAACGCCGGAACTTTCCTTGCTCCACGGCGCTGCCGGGTGCGAACAGCTTGGCCACTCGCTCCACGATCGAGCCGGTCGCCGCGAAGGAAAGAAACACGCGGTCCACGGCGCCCGCGCGAAAGGCGAGGTAGTTCACCGAGCCTTCCGATACGATCTCCACTACCCCGTCGAACATGATGGACATCAGGAACGGGAATAGTGCCGCGGGGTCGGTGATCTTCAGCTCCGCCGGCCAGGGATCGGCCGTGGCGGTCTGCGCGAGGAACATCGACGCCAGCTGGTCGTCCTCGGCCTCGTGAAAGCAGATCTCTCCGTACTCCGGCTCCGCCGGAATCCGTTCGAGCGCCGAGCTGATAGCCACGGGCCGCCATCCCTTCGCGTCCATCACCGTGGCATTCGCCACTTCGCCGTGCTGGAGGTACAGAACCACAAATTCCTCCGGCAGCCACACCGCGACATACCCGGACAGCCGAGCGGACCGGTCGCGCTTGGCGTCAGTCAGCAGGTTGCGGAGGTGAACGTACGCCAGCCGCGTGCGCGGGAGCAGCACGCGCGAATACGGAAAGCGCAGTCCCGCGACAATGGCAGGCATTACGCGGGCAATATTGGAGGGGGAACGGAAAGTGGGTAGTGGGAACTTCCCACGTGGCACTATCCACTCATCACGGCCGCGTGCTGTTGC
>JANNKI010000359.1:0-3618 GCA_031396225.1 bacterium
GCCGGCCAGCCGCGGCGGTCCCGCCCATCGAGCAACCGCGCGGCGCGAACGGGATCGCGCTGGGCCAGCGCCCAGCTCGCGCGCCGCCGGAGGGCGTCCCATGCCCAGATCGAGCGCGTGAGCCGCGGAGCAGCCAGCAGCGAATCCGCGCGCACCGTGTCGCCGCGCGCGGCGAGCGCGTCGGCGAGCGACGGCAGCACCGCGGTGCCCGCGAGCCCGGTGTCGCGCGCCGCGCTCCACCACGCGGCGACGGGCGCGCTCGACGGCACGACGCGGCCACCCACTGCCGCCCCCTGCCAGCGCACCCCGCTCGGCGTGACCACGATGCGCGGCGCGGCCCCCACCGGCGCCGCGCCCAGGAGGGAAGCGAGCGCCAGCGGCGCGAGCCCGGCGAAGCAGCGCCAGCCGTGCGTCACTCCCACTCGATCGTCGCCGGAGGCTTGCTGGTGATGTCGTACACGACGCGATTCACGCCGCGCACCTCGTTCGCGATGCGACTGGCGATTCGCGCGAGCAGCGAGTGCGGGAGTCGCGTCCAGTCGGCCGTCATGCCGTCCACCGAGTTCACCGCACGGATCGCCACCACCTTCTCGTAGGAGCGCTCGTCGCCCTTCACCCCTACGGTGGACACTGGAAGCAACACGGCGAAAGCCTGCCAGGTCCGGTCATACCAACGTGCCCGGCGCAGCTCATCCAGGAAAATGGCGTCCGCCTCACGCAACACGTCGAGGTCGTGGTCGCGCACCGGGCCCAGGATGCGGACGGCGAGCCCCGGCCCGGGGAACGGGTGCCGGTCCACGAGGTGCGCGGGCAGGCCCAATTCGCGCCCGAGCGCCCTGACCTCGTCCTTGAACAGCCACTTCAGCGGCTCCACAAGCTTCATGCGCATGCGTTCAGGCAGGCCGCCCACATTATGATGGGTCTTGATGATCTGCGCGCCGTAGCCCGCCGAGGCGGATTCGATGACGTCCGGGTAGAGCGTGCCCTGGGCCAGGAAGTCGAACTGGCCGACCTTCTGCGCCTCCTCGTCGAAGACGGCCACGAACTCCTCGCCGATGATCCGGCGCTTGCGCTCGGGGTCGGCCACACCGTCCAGCCGGTCGAGAAAACGCCGCTGGGCACTCACCACGCGCAGGTTCAGGTGGCGGCGGCTGCCCAACTCGCGCTCCACCTCGGTCGCCTCGTCCTTGCGCAGGAGGCCGTGGTCCACCAGCACACACGTCAGGCGATCGCCGATCGCGCGATGGATGAGCGTGGCCGCCACCATGGAGTCCACGCCTCCCGAAAGACCGCACAACACGTGGCCGTCCCCCACCTGGGCGCGGATCTCCCTCACCGCCTGGCGCAGGAAGTCCTTCATGGACCAGCCCGGCTTCAACCTGGCGACCCGGAACAGGAAGTTCGACAGCACGTGCCTGCCGTAGGGCGAGTGCACCACCTCGGGGTGGAACTGGATCAGGTGGAACGGCAGCCTGGCATGCCGCGCGGCGGCGAACGCGCAACTGCTCGTGTGCGCCACCTTGAGCCACCCCTCCGGCAACGAGCGCACCTCGTCGCCATGGCTCATCCACGCCTTGAAACGCTTGGGCACGCCCGCGAACAGCGGCGAGCGGCCGTCCTGGATGAACGTGGCCGCGCCGTACTCGCGGCGGTCGGCCCTGGCCAGCGTGCCACCCAACAACTGCGCGGTCACCTGGAAGCCGTAGCAGATGCCGAGGAGCGGCAACTCGAGGTCATAGAGGCCCGGGTCGGGCATGGGCGCCTGCGCGCGATAACCGCTCGACGGCGAGCCCGACAGGATCAAGGCGGCGGGCTTGCGCGCCCGGATCTCCGCGAGCGGCGTGGGGCCCGGCACGATCTCCGAATACACGCCCAGCTCGCGCACACGGCGCGCGATCAACTGCGTGTACTGGCTGCCGAAATCGAGGATCAGGACGGAGGCACGGGGCATGGAGCGGGTTCCCTCAGTGGATGGGCGGGGCGACGATACCGGTGGTGTCGGCCCTATCGGGGTCCACGGTGTCGCGGAACACCCGCAACAGCAGCTCGGTGTCGCGTGCCGCGCGCCGCCGGAAGAGCCAGGTTCCGAGCGTCAGGATGCCGACCATGATGCCGATCCCGGGCAGCACGTCGGTGACATCGCTCCACGAGCCACGCGACGTGGCCACGGCGCGCAGTTGAAGGAACAGTTGATAGCTGCCCCCCAGGACGGTGACGAGCAGCCAGAACGAGCCGAGCAGCACGATTTCAAGACGGGCGCCCACGCTCACGTCGAACGCGGTGGGCCCGGGGGATTCACGGAGTCGCGCGCGCAACACGGGCGCCCCGCCGCCCAGGATCGGCAGCCCCAGGCTCATGGTGACGAAGCGGCCGTGACGAGCGCCGAACAAGCGATAGTGCCGGTCTCCCGCCTCGAAGCCCAGCTCCACGAGCTCGGCCAGCGCCGCGAGTGCTTGCTCCGGCGCGTGCGGGGAGCGGAGTTCCGCTCGTGCCAGTTCGAACGGGTTCACGCCCGGCCGCTCGAGCGCACGACGATCAACGAGCGGACCCTCGGCCCGAGAACACGCGGCCGCCGGCGGCGATCACGATGGGGGTGATCAGCCCGAGCAGCACGCTGCGCGCGTCGTTCGGGAACGGCGGTCGCGAGGTGAACTTCATGAAGCCGAAGTCGATCGTGCCTCTCTGCTCGTTCCAGGTGGCCCACTCCCAGAACTGCCGGCCAAAGAAGAACACGAACAGGACGACTGCGATGGCGTAGGCCGCCAGAGCGATCGTGCGTCGTTGCGTCGCGTCCATGCGTGAGTCCCTCCTTCTTGAGTTCAGTGTCGGAACACCCTGCGGTCCGTGAACACCATGGCGAGCCCGAGTCGGTCGGCCTCTGCGATGACCTCGGCGTCCTTCACCGAGCCGCCGGGCTGGACGATGGCGGCGATGCCCGCTTCGGCTGCGTGCGTGACGCCGTCCGGGAACGGAAAGAAGCCGTCGCTCGCCAGCACCGCTCCGTGCACGTCGTGGCCGGCTCGCGCCGCCTTCATGAGCGCCACGTCCACGGCGTCCACGCGCGACGTCTGACCGCTGCCCAACCCCACCAGCGCCTCGCCGCGCGCGAGTGCGATGGCATTGGAGCGCGCCGCGGCCGTCACTTCCCACGCGAAGCGAAGCGCCGATGACTCGGCCGCCGTGGGAGCGCGTCGCGTCATCGTCCGCCACGACGGCGCCGGAACCGGGCTCTCGCGCTGCGCCAGCGCCCACGGGCCGAGGAGTTTCAGTTGCCACGCGTCCGGCAGGGCGAAATCGGCGGCGGTGAGCCGCACCAGGCGCAGGTTCTTCCTCCCCGCAAGCGCCGCATCGGCATCCGGGGTGATGGCGGGGAACGCCACGCACTCGACGAACAGTTCCGCGAGGCTTCGGGCCGTGGCGCCGTCCAGGGGACGGTTCACGGCGACGATGCCGCCGAACGCCGACAGCGGGTCTGCCGCCAGCGCGCGCGCATGGGCTTCGGCAAGCGTGTCGGCACAGGCCGCGCCGCACGGCTGGCTGTGCTTGACGATCACGCACGCCGGCCGCTCGAAGCGCGCGACCAGCGAGACCGCGGCCTCGAGGTCGAGCAGGTTGTTG
>JANNKI010000438.1:0-1802 GCA_031396225.1 bacterium
GCACGGCATCCCGCGCGAGATCAACACGCTCGCCTCCTCGGCACTGATCGCCGCCTACGCGGAGGGCTCGGAGAGCGTGCGCCTGGACCACATCATCGCTGTGGCGCAGGAGGGCGACTTCCGGAGCGTGCTCTCGGCCCCCGGCGCCAGGCCCAGCGAGCCCTCGAGCCCCCCGACCGCAGGTGCCATGCCGGCCGCGACGGCCTCGCCGCCGCCCGTGGCTGTCGTGCCCCCCGCCCCGCCGCCGCCCACACCGATGCCGCGGCCGCAGATCTCACCCACTGAGCCCGCGACGTGGCCGCCAGTGCAGCGCCTGCACCCGGAGCCGCCAAGCGAGGTGGCCCCGCCACCCCCGCCGCCCAGGTCCGAGCGCGAGCCGGTGCAGAAAGAGCGCGAGCGCGGCGAGATATCGAAGGGACTGCTCGCGGCCATGCGCCGCACCGAGGTACCCAAGCCTCCGCCACCCGCGCCTGCGCGGCGTCAGGCGTTCGCGACCTCACCGCACTCCGCTCCCGGCCCCGCGCCTGTGCCACTGCCCATTCGACCCGCACCCGAGACACGCACGCCGACCCCGCGCGCCGTGTCTGCGATGCCCTCGAGATTTCGCGATCGCAGCGAGCGCGAACCGGCGAACGAGGACGGCGTGACGCCAGTGCTTCGCCACGTGTTTATCGCCGTGTCGGTGCTGGCGACGCTAGGCATCATGCTCATCCTCATGCAGCGCTTCGGCGCCATTGATGTCCCGATCCTGCGCGGTGCGGCCGGCACGCAGGCTTCGCGCAACGCTGGAGCTGGCCCCGAGGGTTCGCTGCTCACGCCGGGCTCCGCGGACCCCACCGCGGCGCTGATCGATTCATTGAAGCGCGAGGTGGAGACCGCGAAGCGGGGCGCCGGTGTGCAGCCCGCCTCGAACACTCCGCCGCGTCCGCGGGCGACAAGTACGCCAACTTCGACGGGCGCGAGCGCACCCGTCACCGGTGGAGCAGCCTCGACGAAGGCGCCGTCGGCGCGGGCACCGGCAAGCCCCGAGTCGTCGACCGACGGCGGCACCAACTTCGGCGTCGGCGTGGCGTCGTACCTGGACGCCGATCGAGCGAGGGTGGAGCGCGATCGACTCGCGAAGGAGACGTCGCTGCCGACGGTGGTGATGCCCTACCGCGATGCGGGCACGACGATGTATCGGGTGGTGCTCGGCCGTTGGCCCACCGTGGCGGACGCCGAGCAGACCGCCAATACGCTCATGGAGCGCGGCGTCATCAATGAAGCGCGCGTGGTGACCATTCCCAAGCGTTGAGGGCGCGAGGCGACTTGCCCCGCCTCACGAGTACCTCTAGTTTCCCCGGGCTCCGAGGCACTCCGCGTCCCCATCGTCTAGAGGCCCAGGACACCGCCCTTTCACGGCGGCAGCACGGGTTCGAATCCCGTTGGGGACGCCAGCTCCTGCCAAACGCGGCACAGCGAATTGCGCGTTTGACCTGTTCGGGGGCGCACCGCTTGCGCCCGAACTGTGTCCGTTCGCTCCGGGGACATTGCCGAGAGCCACGCGCCGCGCCCGGCTCGCTTCTGCAAGCGCCCGGCAGGTCCGCCCTCATCACGCTGTCAGGTGACAAGCGGGGCGAGGTGGCATCTTCGGACCTCTTGGCGGCTCGGGCGATCGTACGCACGTTCCGGCGACGATGCAGATCGCCAGAAGCGGCCGTTTCGCAATACCTATTCACTGTATCCACCAACCAAACATCGTATTCCATAGGTCGCGCGAACACGCAGTCGTAGAATCGATTGGTATTCGTAGTGGCAATGGC
>JANNKI010000442.1:0-5422 GCA_031396225.1 bacterium
CCGTTTGAGCTTGCGGTCGGCGAAGAACGCGATCGATCGGCTGTCCGGGGACCAGAACGGGTAGGTCGCGTTCTCCGTTCCCGGCAGCGGTCGCGCCGCCAGGGAGGCCACGTCGCGCACCCACACGCGCGCGCCTCGCACGTCGTCCACCGCCACGAACGCGACGTGCATGCCGTCGGGCGAGAGGACGGGCGGGCCGGCGTTGTCGCCGAAGAAGAGGTAAAGCGCGTTCGCGGGCTGCGGCAGGATGGCGCGGATCACGGGGCCGCCACGGTCGCGCGCGGTCCACACCGTGACCGTTGCCGTGGCGAGGCCGAGCACGCCGACCCACCAGCCCAGCCACTCCTTCACGCGACGGGGGCGCCGGCCCACGGCCGGGGAGGCGGACTGCGAGCCCCCTTCGGCGATCCAGCGCAGCTGAAGCCGCACGTCGTGCGCGGTCTGGAGTCGATCCTCGGGTGACTTGGCCAAACACGCCTGGATCAGCCGGTCGAGCCCCGGTGGGCTCAAGGGCGCCACCTGGGACGCGGGCGCGGGCTCGTCCTTCATGATCGCGGAGATCAAGCTCGCCTGGCTGCCGCCCGCGAACGCCCGCCGGCCCGTCGCCATCTCGTAGAGCACGCAGCCAAGCGCCCACAGGTCGCTGCGCGGATCGGCCTCGCGCCCCTCGAGCTGCTCGGGCGCCATGTACTGGAACGTGCCGACGATCGTGCCCTCAGCGGTCAGTGGTTGCGCGACGGTCGGCGACTGCGTGAGCCCCGCGAGGCTCGAGGTCGATCGCGTCGCGCCCTCCCCCGTCGCACGCGCGAGTCCGAAGTCCATCAGCTTGGCGCCGCTCTTCGCGAGCATCACGTTGCCGGGTTTCAGGTCCCGGTGGATCACGCCGGCGCGGTGTGCGCGATCGAGTGCGTCGGCGATCTGCTCTCCGAGCTTGAGCGTCTCGGCCGCGGGCAGCGGTCCTTTCGCGAGCCGTGTCGCCAGCGTCTCGCCCACGACCAGTTCCATGACCAGGTAGTCGGTCTCGCCCTCGCGGCCGACGTCGTGGAGAACGCAGATGTTGGGGTGGTTGAGCGACGAGACCGCCTTCGCCTCGCGCTCGAAGCGCGAGCGCACCTCGGCATTCGCCGTCAGGTGCTGGGGCAGCACCTTGATGGCGACCTCTCGGCCAAGCCGCGTGTCGCGCGCGCGATAGACCTCGCCCATGCCGCCCGCACCAAGCGGGGCGACGATCTCATACGGGCCGAGGCGGGCTCCGGGGGTGAGAGGCATTGGAGAAATCTAACCTACGCCACGCTCCACTCGAAACGACGGCGGCACCGGAGCGGGTCGGTGCCGGCCATCGCCCTGTTCGCTCGTTCGCGCAGGACCGCGCCCGCTAGGGCCACAACCAGCCGAACGTCCCCGCGGTGATGAGCGCGTACACGAGTCCATCAAACGTGTTCTTGAGCGTCGTGGTGACCGCCTTCTTGTACCAGATCGAATCCTGCCAGAGCGCCAGCGCATAGCCCGTGAAGGCCACCGTGCCGACGGTGCGGAACACGGTCAAGTAGGGCGTGCCGGGCCCCAGCGATAGACCCGCGACGTAGCCCGAGAACAAGCCCACGACAACGCAATACACGTACCACTTGAGCAGGCTGGGGCCCATGTTGAACGGACCCGGCTTGAGGAAGGTGGCGATGAACACCGGTCCGCGGTTGAGCTTGGCGAGGAACTCCGGCGACTTCATACCGGCCAGGCTCTCGGCCCTCGGGATCATGTAGTCCCCGGGCGGGACCTTGAACTTCTGGAGCACTTCGAGAACCCCGTCCTGGTCGGGCAGCACGTGGAAGTCGTTCCTGTGGTAACTGAGCGCCATGTGGATCACCGAACTCACCACAAACACGAACACCGCCGACAGCACGATGGGCAGCCACAACGAGGTCACCGGGACGAGTGCTTGCATGGGCACCTCCGGATCGAGACGGAATGGACTCGCGACACGGGTCGCGGTATCGCCACGGGTGCAGCGCCTGGGTGCGCGAGCGGAAGTCTAGTGCGCTCACGGGGCGGGCGAAACCGGGAATTGCGTGATGAGGTGACTCCGCAGGGATCCCCGGGAGTTTCAAGGACTCAGGCGTTCCAGACTTGCCTCGAGCAAAAACCGAAGCCCCCGGCGGTCAGCAACGCTGTCAGGGGCCTCGGTTTGCCACGATCGCGAAGCCAGGCAATGCCCCGCGAACCCGCTCGATGTCCGCTACCGCACGAGCACGATCCGACGATCGGTTTGATAGGCGCGTGCGCTGGTCAGCGATGTCGCCCGCATGCGCAGGAAGTAGACACCCGCCTCTGCGAATCGGCCGCCGTCCCCTCGTCCCGCCCACGATATCGAATGGTTTCCAGGCTCCATCGCAACGTCCACAAGGCTCGCCACCTGCCGTCCGGTCACGTCGTAGATGACTAGCGAGACCTGACTCCGCTCCGGGAGCCCGAAGAGCAATCGCGTGCTCAAGCTGAACGGGTTGGGCGTCGCGCGCGAGAGACCGAAGTCCGCTGGGATGAACGGACGGTCCCTATCCTCGGCAAGCGCGCTGGGGTCGCGCTCGCTACCTCCAGCGGGTGCCGAGACTCTCGCCCCCCCGCGAACCTGCGTGTTGCCGCCACCCAGCACTTGCGCCGCAGTCTTCGTGCCTGTCCACCGGCTCGAGAACCACAGATCACCGTTCTGTTTCCACACGGAGATGCCGATCGAATCCGCGGTTCCCGGCTCTCCCCGGTCCGCGATCGCCACTTGTACCGTTGCATTGCTCTCAACACCAACCGGTAGCAATGGGTTGGTGATGTCCTGGATGTTGGCGCCGCCCTTGAAGGTGGCGTTGCCGCCCACGGTGCTCAACGCGACGGCGAGCGAGGTCATGGCGTTGCCATTGATCTGGTACACCCTGCCGCCACTTCGGACAATGGAGTTGATGTTGCCCTGAAGGTTGGTGTTGCCCTCCTCGTACTTCAGGTTGAAGCCGAAATTGTTCTTCGTTCCCAATTCGCCGGCAACGAGCCCCGCCGAGTTCGTCAGCACCAGATAGCCGCCGCCCGTGATGAACTGGTACGCAGGCTTGGATACGGTCACCACGGTGTTCTCTTCGGAACTGTTGCGGGTGTAGTAGTTGTTCACGATCACACACCGACCGTGTAGCTCTGGGAGTTGTTGGCTCCGACGTTCACGTTCCAATTGTAGGTCGCGATGCCCGTCTCGACGTCGCCGGCATTCACCAGCACAGGCGTCAGGTTGGAGGCAATCACCGTATTATTGTCGCGGTTTACAAACGTCACCCGGGCATTCCGGATGTCGCCGGGACCGGCATCGCCCCCCGCGGCCGTGATGTCCTGGATCGTGGCGCGCAGGGTCACGGTCGCGGTACTGGACGACTGGTCCGCGGTCGTGGCGAACATCGAACCGGAGTAAGCCGCCCGAGCGTCCTCGGCAGTGACGATGAGTGTGCTGGGCGCGGGAGCCGTAAGCGCGAAGTTCGGATTCGGGTCGTCAATCACGGCCGACACGGTGCGCGCACCCGGCGCGAGCTGGCCGGTGGGCGCGGTCCCGAAGGGAGTCGGTTCCAGAAGCGCGACCGTCAGCATTCCCGTAAGGGTCGTGCCACTAGGTGCCAGAGTGATCGTTCCCAGCTCCTGCGTGCCGATGTAGACCCTGAGCGTGCCGGCGGCGTTCTGTCCGCCCGCGACCCCACCGGTGATCAGACCCGTAAACGTCACGAGGTCGCTGTACTGAAGCGGATTCGGCGAAACAACGACCGATGCCGTTGCCGGCGTGGCGGTCACCGTGAGCACGCCGTCCACGTAACCGATCGTGTAGTTGTCGAGCCCCGAACCGATTGCCGCGGCCAACGTGATCGGGTAGGGCGCCACACCCGCCCCCGACACCGAGCCTGCGCTCATCAGCGACGCGGTCGTCACCGCGTCAGTGTATTTCAGCCCAAGTGTCGTGAACT
This sequence comes from bacterium, assembly GCA_031396225.1. GTDB lineage: Bacteria > Eisenbacteria > RBG-16-71-46 > RBG-16-71-46 > RBG-16-71-46 > JAIOPA01. The sequence goes on from JANNKI010000442.1 coordinate 3,981, forward strand.
CCGTACCACCAAATACCAGCGTCGTTCCGAAACTCTTGGTGGTGCTGTTCGCCGTCACCGTCAACGTAGCCACTCCAACCGTGAGCGTGCCGTTCGCGGTCACGACAAAGTAGTTCGCTGCCGTCCCACCGGCGGCCGTGATCGTGTGCGTCCCAGCCGTGGCGGCTGCGCCAGTCGCCGCGGACAGGCTCACGCCCGTGATCACGGCGAACGTGTCGCCGTAGTAGAGCGTGCCGCTGGTCGCGTACGTCAACACTGGATCTGCGTCGCCGTAGGTCTTGGCCTGGTCGTCCGCCGTGGCCGTCAGGGCTGCCGCCTTGGACACCGTAAGCGTGCCAGCGACGTGCGTGACATCATAGTTATCCGCGCTCCCGCCCGAGGCCGTGATCGTGTGCGTCCCAGCAGTGGCGGCTGCGCCTGTCGCCGCGGACAGGCTCACGCCCGTGATCACGGCGAAGCTGTCGCCGTAGTAGAGCGTGCCGCTGGTCGCGTACGTCAACACTGGATCGGCGTCGCCATAGGTCTTGGCCTGGTCGTCCGCCGTCGCCGTCAGCGCTGCCGCCTTGGACACCGTCAGCGTGCCAGCGACGTGCGTGACCTCATAGTTGTCCGCTGTGCCACCTGAGGCGGTGATCGGGTGCGTCCCCGCCGTGGCCGCCGCACCAGTCGCGGTGGACAAACTCACGCCCGTGATCACGGCGAACGTGTCGCCATTGTACAGCGTCCCACTGGGCGTCTGGGTCAGCGCCGGGTCAGCCCCGCCATAGGTCTTTGACCGATCATCTGCCGTCACCGTAAGCGGCGCCTTGGAAACCGTCAGCGTGCCCGTGTTGGTCGCAAGGTCCGTGCTGGTCGCGCCGCCTGTCTGAGCCTGCACCGTGAATCCCGTGAGGCTCGCGGGAGATGCGCTTGTCGTCGTGATGGTCAGCGTCGTCTCAAGCGGGGGGCTGGCGATCGGGAACAGAAACGGGTTCGGAGAGAATGACGCGGTGAGCCCCGCCGGGAGCGGCGGATTCATGCTCATCGTCACGGTGAAGTTCCCGAATCCTCCTCGCGTCACGGTGACAAGATAGGTGATTGAAGTCGAGGTTCCGTAGGTAGCGCTACCGACTTGCGGGCCCACGGTGACCGAGGCCACCCGGGGCGCAGCCGTCGCGCTGAGAGCCGTGCACGCCAGCAGGGCCGAGGCCAGACAGAGCGTCGAGCGCATTCTCATGGTTCTCACTCCGCGTGAAGTCTAGTGCGCGCCGATCCGTGGCGATGTGGGGAATCACCAGCAGCATTCGGAATGCACGTGCACGCTCGTGAGCGCCGGCACGGCGACAACAGCCTCAGGGTTCGCTTCTTGACCCGTCCAGGCCGACCCCCATGAACGACCGCTGAGTGCTCACGCTCAACAGGGATTCCAGCGCACTGATCTCGAGCGCGACGCGCTGCGGACC
>JANNKI010000051.1:0-3055 GCA_031396225.1 bacterium
GGCCGCGCGCTTTCGCCCGCGACCTTGAAGGGCAAGGTGGTGCTGCTCGACTTCTGGGCGACGTGGTGTGCGCCGTGCCGCAAGTCGATGCCCGAACTCCAGGCGTTGCACGCCAAGTACTCGAGCCGGGGGTTCACGGTCGTCGGAGTCTCGATCGACGAAGGCGGCGTGAGCAAGGTGAAGAAGTATGCGTCTTCGAAGAAGATCACGTATCCGATCGCCGTGGATGATGAGAAGAATCCCGCGTGGGACGCGTTCCGTGTAAAGGCCGTTCCCGCCGCCTACCTGCTGGACCGCGAGGGGCAGATCGTCGCCCAGTGGACAGGGGTACCCGCTGACGCCGGTGCGCTCGAGAGAAAGCTCCAGGAGCTGCTCTCGGTGGACACGAGGTAACCGACGGTCGTGGCGGTCGAGTGAAGGTGGCAGGTACGGGCTGAGGCCGCGCCGAGCGAACGGGACCGTTACTTCAAGGACCAGAACCCGATCGCGACGCCACCCGGCGCGGACACGATCGCGATCCATCCGATGCCACCCGGGAGTGGCTCGGGCCGGAACATCTCGGTGGCGCCGGCCTTGAGCGCCTGTGCGAACGTGGCCTTGATGTCCGCGACCTCGCAGTAAGGGATCGTTCCCGGGACCTCGGGTGGATTGTTCGACCGAATGCCACCGCCCGTGCCGTTCGCGAATCTCCACATGTGGTAGGGCCCCGTCGGCGTCGGCATCGGCGCTCCGAACTTCCAGCCGAGCACCTTCGCGCACCACGCCCGGGTGGCGGTCGGGTCGGCGCTCGCGAGCTCCGTGTGCGTGACGAGCCCCTGGCGAACCGCGGGTGCGGCTGCCTGCCGAGCCGGGGCTTTCGCAGTCGAGGGACGCCGCGTCGTGGGCCGCTTCTTCGATGCCTTCCTGGCACCCGTCCTGGCTGGTTTCCTTGCGATCTTTCGCGTGGCCATGAAGTCCTCCTCCGCTGAGCACTGCATCCGTTCTGCGCCGGCCGTTCCGTCTTCTTGCGACCGCATACTAACTCACTATCCGCGAACGATGCCGCGCGGGTGTCAGATAGCGCCCATTTGATCCAGCCGCGAGAGCGTCACGCTTGCACTGGGCTTCCGATGGTGAGGACGACTTCTGACGGGCATGCGATAGGATGGAACGGCCCTGAGTCGGGTCAATCGAGGAACTTCGTCAGGACGGCCAAGGAGATCACGCCATGCAGAAGATCACGCCCTTCCTATGGTTCAACGACAACGCCGAGGAAGCCGCCACGTTCTACGTCTCGGTGTTCCCCAAATCGAAGATCTTGGCCACGACGCACTACACCGAGGTCGGCCCCGGCCCGGCGGGCAGCGTGATGACCGTGGAGTTCGAGCTCGACGGCCAGCGATTCGTCGCGTTGAACGGCGGCCCGCAGTTCGAGTTCACGGAAGCGATCTCGCTCGTGGTGAACTGCGAGACTCAGCCGGAGCTGGACAAGATGTGGGATAAGCTCCTGGCGGGTGGGGGACAGCCCGTGCAGTGCGGGTGGCTCAAGGACAGGTTCGGTCTGTCGTGGCAGGTCGTGCCCACGATCCTTACCGAGTTGCTCGAGCACGCGGATCCCGAGACCGCCAATCGTGTCATGCAGGCGATGCTGAAGATGGTGAAGCTCGACATCCAGGCGTTGGAAGGCGCGCACGCCAAGGCCTAGGCCGATGCGCCAGCGCACGCTGAATTGAGGTGGTCGTAAGCCCCGGAACGTGTCTAGACTCGTCGGGGGAGAACGCGGGGAGGCGATCATGATGGATCCGAAGAGTGGTTCGACGCACACGGCCGGGGATCTGATCTACGACGCGATCTTCATCGGCGGCGTGGGTGGCGGGCTGGTGGCGCTGTTCTTTCTTGTGTTCGACGTCTTGACGCGCGGACAAGCGCTGTACACCCCATCGCTCATGGGGAGCGTGCTGTTCGACGGCGCGTCGCCCCAGTTGGATCACACCGTGAGCATGATGGCGGTCGCCAAGTACACGGCGATTCACTTCGTTGCGTTCAGCCTGCTGGGGCTCGGCCTGTCATTCGTGACGCACCAAGCGGAGATCCGCGCACGCCATCCGCTGGTGGTGATCGCGTTGGCGTTCGTCGTGCTCGAGCTCGGCTTCTGGGTCGGGACCGCGGTGGCGATTCCCGGGGTCCTGGAACGGATCGGCGTCCTCCCGGTGGCCGCAGCCAACCTGCTCGCGGCCGTGGGGGTCGGCCTGTTCCTCGTGTCCTCGCACCGGCCCGAGCTGTGGGCCAGGTTCAAGCGCTCGGCACACCTCGGACGGACCACGCGTACATGAAGTGGCGGGGGATCGGCTAGCGGGCCTCGACCGGCTGGTCCAGGCTCGGCTGCGCTTCCGCCTTGTCGCTCAACCTCCAGCGAGCGCCTAACGTCGCGTTGATGTCCGCATCGAGCTCGTTCACGCCGCGCAGAAGAGGCGCGGCGTGAACGAGACACCGCTGCGGATGGCTCGCGGGAGATGGTACGAGGCAGGCTCGCGGGCATTCCCCATTCGGGCATCGCCGCGCGCCACCCACGCCGTCGGGGCTCTGAACGGAAAGCTACCTTTTCCTCGACACCCGGTTTGGCGCGGACCTTGCGGTGTGAGTAAGCCGAAGAGCCACCGGGAGAGAGACACGCAGTGAAGTCGGCGACGGCTTCTGATGGCTGAGCGTGCCTCCATTGGGTCTGCAAACCGTTGGCGGGCCTACGATACCTGTCACTTGGCTTGGGTGCCGGTCAGAAGCATCACCGTCTGAGCACAGCTCACCCCGCCAGTGCGGCCGAACGCAGATGCGGGCTCAGAGCGCTGAAAAGAATTCAAAGCATGGACGGAACTTCAAGTTGCAGGCCAGCGCCGCCGAGCCCACGAAAGCTGATGTGCATTGGACGTCCCGCCGGACCTGAGTCGGTCGCGGCCGGGCCAGTTCACGACTACACAGAAGGAGGAGTGATGAGTTTGATCAATGTCGGTGTGGAGAACTCCACTCCCATCCAGCTCTACTACGAGGACCACGGCACCGGCAGGCCCGTGGTGCTGAT
>JANNKI010000054.1:0-3123 GCA_031396225.1 bacterium
AGGCCATGGGCCCCGCGGCCCGCGTGGCGTTCGACGCCGAGGGCCGCCCCACGCGCGCGCTGCTCGGCTTCTGCGCGGGCAAGGGCGTCGAGGCCTCGGCCGTGCGCCGCGTGGAGACGCCCAAGGGCGAGTACGTGGCGGTCACCGTGCATCACGCGGGGCGCGCCGCGCTCGAGGTGCTCCCCGCGATGCTCGCCGGAGTGGCGACGCGGCTCCAGTTTCCGAAGACCATGCGCTGGGACGCGGGCGATTATCGCTTTGGCCGCCCCGTGCGCTGGCTCCTGGCGCTGTTCGGCGCCGACGCCGTGGACGTGCGTGCGTTCGGCCTCGAGTCGGCCCACCACACGTTCGGGCATCGCTTCCTGCACCCGGGGAGCGTCGCGGTGGGCGAACCCGGCGAGTACCTCGAGGCGCTGCGCGCGGCCAGGGTGATCGCGGACCCGAACGAGCGCCGTCGGCTCGTCGTGGAGCAGGTCACCGCCGCGGCGGCGGAGCGCGGCGGGCGCGTCGTGGCGGACGACGAGCTCACCGACATCGTGAACCACCTGATCGAGTGGCCCACCGCCATCACCGGCTCGTTCCACGAGCGCTACCTCGACCTGCCGCGCGAGGTCATCGTGACCGCGCTGCGCGAGCACCAGCGCTTCTTCGCCGTCGAGGACGCCTCCGGCAAACTGTTGCCGCACTTCCTCACCGTTCGCAACGGCGATGCCAGCGGCATCGCGACGGTGAGAAAAGGCAACGAGGACGTGCTCGTCGCGCGCCTCGACGACGCGCGCTTCTACTGGGACACCGACGTCAAGCACAAGCCGGCCGACCTGGTGGAAAAGCTCTCGGGCGTTGTGTGGATGGAAGGCCTCGGCAGCCTGCGCGACAAGGCCGCACGGCTCGAGTCGCTGGCCGGCTGGCTGGCCGAGCGCCTGGCGCCCGCCGCGCGATCGGCGGCCACGCGCGCCGCGCTGCTCTGCAAGACGGACCTCCTGGGCGAGATGATCGGCAGCGGCAAGGAGTACGCGAGCCTCGAGGGCGTGATGGGCGGGCACTATGCTCGCCGGGCTGGCGAGAGCGAGGAAGTGGCCGTGGCCATCGCCGAGCACTATTCGCCGCGCGGTGCGGGCGACGAGCCGCCATTCTCCGCTGCCGGTGCGCTGCTGTCGCTGGCCGACAAGCTGGACCACGTCGCCGGCGCGTTCGTGGCTGGCAAGTCGCCGAGTGGTTCCGAGGATCCCTACGGCGTCCGCCGCGCCGCCAACGGCGCCATTCGCATCCTGATCGAGCGCGACTGGTCGTTGGACCTGCGCGCCGCCGCGATGGAACTGACGCGCCCGTTCTTTGCTGCCGATCCCGATCTGCCCCAGGCGGAGGTCATGAAGAAGCTGGGCGAATTCCTGCGCTCGCGGGTGGACACGGCGCTCGAGGAACGCTCATTGCCCTACGACGTCCGCGAGGCCGCGCTCGAGGCGCGGATCCTCATGAACGGCGTGGCGCGACCGGGCTGGTGCGACGCGGCCGACGCTCTCGCGCGGGCGCGCGCGCTCGAGGCGTTCCGCGGTGACCCGCGCTTCGCACCGCTCGTGATCCTGTTCAAGCGCGTATCGAACATCTTGAAGGCCGCCACCGAACCGCTGCCTGCCGCGCTCGATTCCGCGCGGCTCGCGGACGCGCACGAGCAGTCCCTGCTCGCGGCCACCGAGCTGGCGCGCGCGCGCACCGCGGCGCTGTGGGACCAGCGCGATTACACGGCGCTGCTTCCGGAGTTGCTCGCCATGGGCGAGGCCATCCACGGATTCTTCGACCACGTGATGGTCAACGCGGAGGACGCGGCCCTGCGCCAGAACCGCCTGCGGTTGCTGGCCGACGTGCGCGAGTTGTTCCTGCGCGGCTGGGACCTGTCGAAGGCCGTGGTCGAGGGCGAGAAAGGCTAGCGCTCGAGCCGCACCCCTCGTCCCGCGAGTTCGCGAGTGAGGTCCGCCAACTCGAGCGAATCACCCGCGCCGGAGGCGCGATACCTGAGAAGATCCGTGCGCGCTCCGGCCACGTCGCCGCTTCGCGCACGGACACGCGCTCGCAACGCCAAGGCCGGGGCATAAGTCGCGTCGCTCGCGAGCGAGGCGTCGGCCGCGGCCAGCGCGCCGGGTAGGTCGTCCAGCGCCAACGCCGCGAGCCCCGCGTTCTTGTGCAGCGGCGCCACACTCGGAAAGCGTGCGATGCCTCGCTCGAGCACACCGCGCGCCGAGTCCGCCGCGCCGTTCATGAGCTGCGCGTGCCCGAGTTGGTTGTAGGCCGAGGCTTCGCTCGAGTCCTCCGCGAATGCCCGCCGTAGTTTTTCCACCGCGTCCGGCCAGTTGCCGTCGGCGATGGCGATCGCGGCGAGGTGCGACCACGCGACCGCCCGCAGCTCGTGGTCGTCCCGCGGAATGCTCCCGAGCAGCGCCGCCAGTCGGATGGCGGCCTCGCTCCTCTGGCCACGCTCGGCCATCACCGCCGCCCGTCCGACCGCGGCGCGGTGGTAGCCCGCGTCGAGTCGCAGCGCGTCGTCGAAGTGGCGCATGGCGGCCTCGAGGTCATGGGCGAGCAGCGCCTGCGTGCCCAGGTCGTTCGCCGCCACGGCCTGTGCCGTGCGCGCTGCGGCGCGGGCCTCGAGCCAGCGCCAGCTCGGGTAGGCCGCAACGGCGAGCAGCGCCAGCACGATCAGCATCGGCCGCAGGCGGCGGGGCCCGGGAGGAGTCACCGGCTCGAGCCCTCCGGGCGTGCGGCGCGCCACCGGGAGCTCCACGGTCAGCGCGCCCGGGCCCGCCACCAGGTTCGGCTGGGACGGCACCGTCGAACCCAGCAGCCCATCCAACTCCGCACGCACCTGATCCGCGGTGGGCCGGCTGGCCGGCGACTTCTCGAGCATGCGCGCCACCAGCGCGGCCACCTGCTCGCCCGCGTCCGCGCGATGCTCCAGGAGCGGCCGCGGGGGTTGGTTCGCGATCGCGTACATGAGCGCGAGAGCACCCTCGCCCGTGAATGGCAACGCTCCGGACAGCATCTCGTGCAGGATCACGCCCAGCGCGAACACGTCCGAGGCGGCCTCGCTCCGACCGGCGATCGCCTCGGGCGACATGTACGCCGCGGTGC
>JANNKI010000541.1:0-3424 GCA_031396225.1 bacterium
CCTGGTCGTCGCTCCGCGGCGAAGTCGTGGTGCTGCATTTCTGGGCAAGCTGGTGCGGGCCGTGTCGAAAGGAATTGCCGCAGATCGACGCGCTGCACCAGCAACTCGCGCGCTCGGGAGGCCGCGTCGTGGCGGTGAGCATCGACCGCGACGCGCGCAACGCCGCCGACTTCGCTCGACGCCACGCTCCATCGCTGCCCGTCTACCACGACGGGCCGGACGGCATCGCGCGTGCGCTCGACCTGCCGGCGCTGCCTTACACGGTGGTGCTGGACCGCGACGGCACGGTGGTGTGGGCAGGTGGCGGTGCCGATGCCACCACCCGCGACCAGTACGTCAGCCTGGCACGCCGCGCGGCGGGTGCCACCGCTCCGGCCGCCGAATCCACGGAGGGACCCTCGCGATGAAGCGGCTCCGCATTGCATTCACGTTGCTCGCGCTGACGTTCGCGGCATCCGGCTGCGCCACGGTCCCCGTGCGTCCGTGGCAGCGCGAACGACTGGTGGACCCGATCGTGGCGTTTCGCGCCGAGGCGCGCGAAGACGCGCGCAAGCTCAAGACGTTCGAGGCCCGCGAGGGCTCCACCGGCGGCATCGGTGGCGCCGGCGGAGGCTGCGCGTGCAAGTGACGCTCCGCCACGCGACGCCGTGGCTGGCCGCGGCGCTCGTCACGGCCTGGGCCGTGCCCGCCGCCGCGCAGGGCCTGGCGGACGAACCGCCGCGGGCGGGCACGCTCATGCGCTGGTTCACCGACAGCGACCGCGTGAGCGTGCGCTCCATGACGGGCCACTGGGCGTTGCCGCTCAAGCACGCCTCGGGGCTGAACCTCGACTTCAACAACGAGCGCGTGCTCATCCCGGCCGTGAGCGCCCCGCCCGGCACGCAGGAGGCCGTGGACGCGATCACCACCGCGAGCCGGCCCATCTCGGGCAACGCATTCGAGGACTTCGTGAAGGTCCGCAATGAGCTGCAGGGCGACTACGAGCGCGGACCCATGGCGATGAGCTACTACGTCTCGAGCGAAGCGGACTACCTGGCGCAACAGGTCGGCGGCCGTTGGAACCGCGACCTGCGCGAGCAGGCGCGCAACCTGTCGCTGGGCGGTAGCTGGAGCTGGGACGCGATCTCGCCCGTGGCCGACGACGACACGCAGACCCGTGCGGCGAGCAAGACCACGCTGCACTGGAACGCGGTGCTCACCGACGTGCTCTCGCCCACGACGCTCGTGCGCTACGGCGTCGAGTACAACCTCGTGAACGGGCTCCAGCACAACCCCTACCGCAACGTGTACGCCGGTGGCACGAACGTGCCGGAGCGCCATCCCGAGCATCGCCAGCGTCGCGACGCGTTCGTGCGCGTGAGCCAGGCGCTGCCGAACCGCTCGAGCATGAAGTTCAACTACCGCTATTACAACGACGACTGGGGCGTGGACTCGCACGAGCTGGGCAGCCGGTTGAGCCAGTACCTCACGCGCGGCATGTCGGTGCGCTGGGAGTATCGGTACTACACCCAGACGCCCGCGGACTTCTACCGCAGCGAGTACGTGGACCCCACCGGCATCGAGGGGTACCGAACGGGCGATTACCGCCTGGGCGACCTGGCATCCCACCTGTTCGGCGGCGCGATCCGCATGGATCTCGACGCGCTCGCTCCGTCACACAACGTGTTGCGCCGGCTGTCGCTGTGGCTCGACGTGGAACGTTACTTCAACAGCAATCACTACTCCGCGAACGTCGTCGAGACGGGCGTGGACTTCCGGTTCCCATAAGGCTCCGGCGGCGCGCGGGCCGAGGGCCCGATGCGCCGGGGTCGTGGATGGCAGGTCGAGAGAGGAGCACCCACTTGCGACGACACATCCTGCTCATGCTCGGGCTCATGGGGGCGCTCGGCGCCCCCGTGCACGCGGAAACGTTCTCCCCCACGCCGCTCGCGCCCGACCTCGGGCTCGACGCCCTCACGAAGCGTGTGACGCGCGAGCAACTGGGGAAGGCGCTGTTCGGCGATCCGTGGGCAGCCGTGACGCTGTCGCACGTGGACGTGTATGACCGCTTCCCCTACGTGGAGTCGCGCCACTTCTTGATCGTCTCGGATCCGGCGTGGAATCGGCTCGTGTTCGGCGAGATCGGCCATGGCCTCACGGCCTACGATGGCGTGGGCACCGCGTTGGGTGCGCTGCGCTCGCCGCGCGGCCTCGCCGTGGACGACCAGGACCGCGTCTACGTCGCCGATGCCGGCAACGGCCGAGTGCAGGTGCTGCAGGCCGCGACCGAGTTCGGGCGCATCACGCTCACGCCGATCTATGCCATCGACGGTCTATCGGATCCTTACGGCGTCGCGTGGTCGGATGCCGGCACGCCGTTCGCCCCCGACGACGACGTCTTGTTCGTGACCGACACCGGCCGGAACCGCGTGGCCGCCTACGCCGTCGGAACGGGCTCCGCGCGACTGCTCGGCACGCTCGGCAGCCTCGGCTCGGGCGCGGATCACTTCGCGGGCCCGCTGGCGGTGAGCGTGGGGCGCGATGCGGGCAGCGCGACGAACGACGTGTACGTGGCCGACTCGCACACGCGCCGGATCGTGCGGCTGGGCTACGCGAACGGTCGTCTGACGTGGCTCGGCGAGGCGCCCTCCGGCGTGGACGCCATCACGTCGCTGGGTACGGACGAGTGGGGCAACCTCTACGCGGCCGCGCCCCAGCAGGGTGCGGTGCTCAAGTTCAACGCGCGTCTCGAGCCGGTGGCCGAGTTGCGCGAGGGCATGGTGGGCCCGCGTTCGCTGCACGTGCCGTTCTTCACCGTGCGCGACCACCGCGACGGACGCACGGTGCGCACCGGCCAGGCCGCGGCACTCGTGTTGGAGCCGTGGGGCGAGTCGAGCGGCCTGCGTCGTTGGGAGCTGGGCGTGTCGGTCGAGGGCCTGACCGTGTCGGGCACGGACGCGCCCCGGGCGAGCCTGACGCTGACCGACCGGGCGAGCCTGTCGGTGGAGCTGCGCGAATCGGCGGGCGGCCGCGTGCTCGCGCGTCGCGACGCCGGCACGTTCGGCGCGGGCCACGTGGACCTGCCGCTCACGCCGGAGGATCTGCGCATGGCTCCCGCTGGCACCGTGCTGGAGTTGGTCGTCCTGGCGAAGCCCGGCTACACCGGCGGTGCGACGAGCCGCGCCCGCACCACGTTCCGCACCAGTGGCAGCGGCGTGCAGCCGCCTGAGCAGGCGGCGGTATTGCCTGCGTGGCCCAATCCCACGCGTGACGTCACGCACCTGCGCTTCGCGCTGCCGGCGGGAGCCGCGGGCTCGGCGGCGTTGTCCGTGCATGACGCGACCGGCCGCCGCATCCGGAGTTTCGCCGGACCTTTCTCGGCTGGCGTGAACGACGTGCGCTGGGACGGCCGCGACGACGCCGGGCGCGCGGTGCGCTCGGGACT
>JANNKI010000563.1:0-1717 GCA_031396225.1 bacterium
GCCGGCAGGTCGAACGGGGCGAGCACGGCGTCCACCTCGGCGTCGTCCATGACCGAATTCTTGGCGGACAGCGGATCGATCGACGGCGGCACCAGGAACCCGGGCGCGATGCGCGGCATGAACGCGGCGTGTGAATAGATCGCCGCATCGTAGTGCCCGACGCGCGCCACCAGCAGGTCCAGCGCGTCCGGGTGCGCGCGCTCCAGGTCGATGTGGCAGCGCCACACCCAACGCTGCGAGGGTTGACGGCGGATCTCGGCGAGTGCGGCGGGCTGGGGATCGTGGATCAACACGAGGTCGGCGTCGAGCTCGAGCTGGCCGGCGGCGCGGCGATTGACGGCGAGATAGTGTTCGATGTCCTCGGCCGAGAGCGCATCACCGTGACCATGCAGCGCGTTGTGCAGTCTCTTGGTGAGCGCGTAGAAGCGCTCGTCGCCGGGCATCACCTCCCAGCTCGTGGGAATCCCCAGCTCGATCAGCAGCGGCACGAGCCGATGAAGGATCTCGGCGACACCCCCGCCCACCGACGTGGAGTTGACCATGGCGATGCGATGGCCGTGAAGGCTTCGGGCGAGCGCCTCGAGCGCGCGAATGGGCGCGTCGCCCACGACGGCGCGGTAGCCCTCGAGCAGGGATCCGTCGGTGCGCACCACCACGCGGGTCAAGCGGAGCGCTCGTCGCCGGCCAGGCGCCTGGCGAGCACCGCGGTGGCACCGCGCCTGACGGCGGCCGTGCCGTCCGCGCCGGGCGCCGGTCCATCCGCCACACGGCGCGCCACCTGGCTCAGGCGCCAGCGCCGCTGCGCGCGCGCGCGCGCCAGCTCAAGGGGCAGGCCCGAGCTCGCGCTCTCCTCGAGCCAGCGCGCGAGCCGGTGCTCGCCGCGGGACTCGAGCCAGAGCGCGAGCGATGAGCGCGAACCCTGGCCCCACGGCTCCTCCAACAGGTGGTGGAACCAGACCGAGCGGTCCCACTGGAGCAACGCCTCCATCATCCCGGACGCACTCTCGACCGGCTCTCCCGCGGGATAGGTCACCGACACCGCGGTGAGGAACGTGAACGGGCCGCCTTCGGGCCCGCGTCGGTCGGACCTGCGTCCGGCGGGAACCCGGTCCAGCACTTCGAGCAGCGCCGAACGTGCCGGTTCCGCGCCCGGCTCGGCCGAGGCCAGCGCGAACCACATTCGCTCGGCGGTCTCCAGGTCGTGCACGGCGGTCGCCACCCAGTGACTCAGGTCGTCCATCGTCTGTTGGCCGGCGGCGGCCTGGCGCAGCTGGCACTGGAGGACGTGCACGAACAACACGCTCGGCGGCGCGACCGCGAGGCGCTCGCGCAACTGTTCCAGGTCGGTGGCCGGCTCGCCCCATGGCTGGAGCAGGTGCGCCACGCCCAGCAATGGGAACGGGGAGAACGCTGGGTTCATTCGGGCCGCCGGGGTCCCGGCTCGTCGAGCGCTCGCAGGTACTCGACCAGGAAGTCCCGCACCAACTCGCGGCACCCCAGGCCGAACGCCAGCGCGAGCCCGAGCCCGGCGCTCGACACCGCCACCACGCCGAGCGCCATGACGAACTGCGCCGCGAATCCCAGCTGGTCCAATGCCAGCAGGCCCGAGAATCCAGTGAGCGCGAACGTCAGGAACTGTCCCTGGAATCGCGCGGCACGCACGCCGGCGCTCTCCAGCACTCGTCGCAGGGCCGCGCCCAGCACCAGTGCCAGCAGC
>JANNKI010000596.1:0-2421 GCA_031396225.1 bacterium
CCGCCGCTCGCACACGGGACGTCGTCCTCGATCCCGAGCCGCTGCGCTGGAGCTCCGGCAGCTATCGGCGCATCGCCGTTGCCGTGGAGCTGGCGGAGGCCGACGAGAACATCCTGGTCTTCCTGCGTCGCGCGCACCTGACGCCCGACGCGGAACTGGTGTTCGTGCACGTGGCGGAGAGCGCGGCCAGTCGCTGGCTCGGAGAAGAGAGCCTCGACGCCGAGAGCCGCGAGGACAGAGTGGCGCTCGAGGGGCTGGCCAGGGAGTTCATCGAGCGTGGCACGCGCGCGAGCGTGCGGCTGGGTCACGGCGACGCCACGCGCGAGATCGCGCGCATCGTCCGCGAGGAGAAAGCGGACCTGCTCGTGACGGGCTCGCACGGGCACAAGGGGCTCTCCGACGTGGTGTTCGGCGCCACGGTCTCGGGAGTGCGACACCTGGTGAGCTGCCCCATCCTCACGGTGCCGCCGATGCGCCGGCACTGACGTTGTCCGTGCCTCGGCTCCGGCCGCTGCTCGTGGTGTTGGTCGCAGGTCTCGCCTGGGTCTGGCTCTCGCCGCCGGGGGCCAACGACCTGGTGGGCGGCGACGAGGGCTACTACGGGACGATGGCGCGAAACGTCCTCGCCTCGCCGTCGCAGGTGCTTTCGCCGTCGCTTTCGCCGTTGGGGCCGCCCGGGGACAAGCCGCCGCTCGCACCGCTGATCATCGCGCCGTTCGTCCGCGCATGGGGTGCGGTGCCCGAGGCCGTGCGCGCGCCCTCGGCGGTGTGCGCGGGCGCGATCGCCTGGGCCATCGGTCGGCTCGTGTTGCCGGTGGCGGGTGCCAGCGGCGCGCTGTTCGCCACGGCGCTCCTGGCGACGCTGCCATGGTTCGCCGACGCCTCGCGCGGCGCCGCGGCGGAACTGCCGCTCACGGCGTTCGCGTCGCTGGCGCTCGTGCTGCTCGCCGGGGGCCGGGCCGGGCACCGTCGCGTGGTGCTCGCCGGCGTGCTGCTGGGGCTGGCGTTTCTGTGCAAGCTGTGGCTCGTGGCGCCCGCGGCGCTCGCCGCGGCCGTGCTCGTGGCCGGACGCGAACGCCGCTCTTGGATGCGGTTGGCGCTGCTTGCCGGCACGGCCGTGGCCGTGGCATCGCTGCACTTGCTGGCTGTCGCCTTGTTCCAGCCCGAGGCGTTCGATCATTGGCGTTACATCTATCTCGGCCGCTCGCTGGTCGAGCGCATCGCGGGCGAGGGCTACGCCGACTACTGGCAGCGCCCCGCGGGGACCTACTGGGCCACGGTCACACGCGCGTTCGGGCTGGTGCTGCCGTTGGTCGCCGCCGGCGCCGAGGCCGCGTGGCGCCGACGTCGCGAGCCCGTGGCGCGCGCCCTGCTGGTGTGGGCATGCGGGCTGCTCGTGCTGTCGGCGTTTCACGTGAAGTCGGGCGGCTACGCGTACGTGGTGGTGCCCGCGTGGGCCGGGCTCGCGGCACTCGGCGTGGATGCGGTCGCGAAGCGGCAGGGGCCCCACATCGTCACGGTGCTCCTGGGCGCGCTGCTCACCTCACCGCTGCTCGCGCGTTGGGAGGCGAACGGATTGCCGACTCCGCTGTGGGCCGCGGTGTGGCTGGCGGGCGTTGGGCTGGCGTTCGCTGCGCGGGGCGCCGAGCGCCGGTGGCTGCCGATCCATCGCCTGGTCACCGCATGGGCGGTGATCGCGGTGCTGATCGGGACCGCGCGCAGCGTCCAGCGTCTCCGCGCGCCCTACCACACGCCGGGCTACGCGCGGATCGCGGCGCACGTCGCACCGCTGCTCGCCGACGTGCCGCCCGAGCGACCCTGCCTGGTGGCGCCCGAGGCGCCCGTCTTCGCCTACCACCTGTTCCGCACCGGCGGGTATTGGGGCACGCCGATCACGCCATGGACTGCGGAACGCTTCGCGGCGCTCCGGGCGGACTCAGGCCTGCGCGTGTTCGTGGTGGACCCGAGCCGCCGCTTCTATGGAGGCTGGCCCGACCCAACGACGCTCACCTGGCTCGAGCGCGAGACGCGCGAGCTGCCCGCTGCCGCGTGGGGCGGCGCGTCCGGGCCGGAGGCGCTGCGCGTGTTCGTGCGCGAGCAAGGGCCCGACGCCGCGCTGGACGCACCCAACCGACGGTAGCGGGCTGGGAATCCTCCGCGTTACACTCCGCGCCGTCCGTCGCACCCCCTCCGTGCAACGGACTCCACCCCTTCTCGAGGCCGGACCCCGGTGAGTGAACCCATCTATCACGGCCGTCTGCATGCCACGGTGTCGGACGTGGTGGATGGGATCGACCTCTTGCCGCACTACGAGCTGGCGGCGATCGCCGTGCTCGAGGGGCAGGAGCGACCCGGCGAGGAGCCCGCCGTGCGGCGCCGGCTGCGCGCCGAGGGCATCCGGCCGCGCGAACACCGCGGCGC
>JANNKI010000614.1:0-1845 GCA_031396225.1 bacterium
GTCGACACCAGCGTCTCCAGCGCCGCTCGCACTTCACCCGCGCGCTGGTAACGCTCGGCCGGCTCCTTGGCCATACAATGCAGGATCACGGCACGCAGTCCCGCCGGGACGCGCGCGGGGAGCGCCGGCGGGGAATCGTGGATGATCCTTCCCGTCAACTCGAAAGCGGTCTGGCCTTCAAACGGGAGCTTGCCGCTCGACATCTCGAACAGCAGCACACCGAGCGACCACAGGTCGCTGCGACGGTCGGCGGGCTCGCCGGTCAGCACCTCCGGTGCCATGTAGGGGAGCGTGCCGGCGATTCCTCCGACTCCGGTGATCGTCGACCCGATAGTCGCCGTGCGGTCCTGGTCTTCGGGCGCGACGCGCCGCGCGACGCCGAAATCGAGCACCTTGACGCGCCCTTCGGTCGTGATCATGACGTTCGCGCTCTTGAGATCGCGGTGAACGATCCCCCGTTCGTGCGCGTGCGCCAGCGCGTCGGCGATCAGGGTGCCGTAGCGGATGACCGAGTCCGAGGGCATGCCTCCGCTGCCGATGCGCTCGCCGAGCGACGTGCCCTCCACGTACTCCATGGCGATGAAGACGTGCCCGTCGGATTCGGCGACCGTGTGGATCGTGCAGATGTTCGGATGCTTGAGCGCCGCGGCATTGCGGGCCTCACGCAGGAGCAGCGCCCGGGCGCCCGGATCCGCCACGGCTTCAGGCGGTAGGAGCTTGACCGCGACGTCGCAATCGAGCCGCTCGTCGTGAGCCCGATAGACCAGCCCCATGCCGCCCTGGCCACGGCGCTCGGTGAGGCGATAGTGGCCAAGCCTCTTGCCGATGAGGGCGTCTGTCATCGGGTCATCGGATCTCGGGTTCTCAATCTGGCGCCCCGCGGGCCCACGGCGTCGCGAAGTTCCAGCCCAAGCCGGTGGCGATCGTGCGCACCGCGTTGGTGTTCGCTCCACTGGCCGTGAAGAACCCGAACAGGTAGATCAAATAGCGGGGCGTCAGAGAGTAGCTACCGCCGCCGCCGACGCGCAGCCACCGCTCGTTTGCGAGCCTGTCGTGAGATAAACGGTACTGTATGAGCTCCGGGCCAAAATCCCACTCGACGCCCCCGCTCGTGCGCATCCAGTCGGCTGCCCCTTTGAGCGACAGCCTGGGCGTCACGAAGTAGCCGAAATCCATGACGACGCGGTTCTGATGAATCGCATGGTCGAAGGTGCGCTCGGCCGCGGTGTAAGTGTAAGTCACCTGGCAGTAGGCGTCCGGCAGGAATGGCCGCAGGGTGCGGGCCAACGCGGCGCCGACCTGCAGTGCGCGAAGGCGTTTGCCGGCCGCGGCATGGCCGTCCTCGTGATACGCTTGGAGAGGACTGAGCAAGGACAAGAACGGCGTGGCCACGAACGGTTCGCTCAACACCGTCTGATGCAGGCCAACGACTAGGTCCTGGAGGGTGCCGTGATAGTTGCCGTCGTCCACGCCGCGGGTGCCAAAATGTTGTGCAGGCCCAGATATTCCTGGAGCGTCCGGCGGTGGGTGTAGCCCCACGTATTTTGAGGCGACGTAGGGCACGTGCACGGTCAAGGCCAGCCCCTTACGGATCCCATAGTCCAGATCGACCGCGATGAACTGGCCGTAGTGCTCGCCTTTCGCGACCCTCTTGCCCTCGCCGACGTATGGGGGAAACGCCCTGCCCGTGACATCTATCGGAAGCAGCGTCCAGTGCACCTGGCCGTACTCGTACCCGACGTAGATGGATCCCCGGCCCGGCTCGGGCAGCCAGGCTTGGGCATGCGCAGCCGTGGCGGCGATCGTGGCCACCAGCAGCAGTCCCACCGGCCAGTCTCGAATCAA
>JANNKI010000618.1:0-1561 GCA_031396225.1 bacterium
CGCACCGAGTTCGACCTGGCCGAAGCCGAGCGCCGCGCCCACATCCTCGAGGGCCTGAAGATCGCGCTCGACCATCTCGACGAGGTGATCGCGCTGATCCGCCGGTCCAAGGACACGGAGACGGCCCGCGAGGGCCTCATGAGCACGTTCAAGCTCTCGGAGATCCAGGCCGGCGCCATCCTCGAGATGCGACTGTCACGGCTCACGGGGCTCGAGCGCGACAAGATCCAGGCCGAGTATCTCGAGATCATCCAGCTCATCGAGAAGCTCCGCTCCATCCTGGCGAGCGAGCAGAAGATGCTGGTGATCATCCAGGACGAGGTGCGCCGCCTGCGCGACAAGTACGGCGACGACCGGCGCACGCAGATCGTGGCTGAAGAGGGCGAGATCAACTACGAGGACACCATCGAGCAGAAGGACATGGTGATCACGATCTCGCACGCCGGCTACATCAAGCGCCAGGAGATCTCCGCCTATCGCGCCCAGCGCCGCGGCGGCAAGGGCGTGATCGGAGCGCGCACCAAGGAGGACGACTTCATCGAGCACCTGTTCATCGCCAACACGCACGCCTACCTGCTGTTCCTCACCGACAAGGGGCGCTGCTATTGGCTCAAGGTGCACGAGATCGAGCAGGCCGGGCGCATGGCGAAGGGCCGGCCGCTCGTGAACCACCTCGAGGGCATGTCGCGCGACGAGCGCGTGCAGGCCGTGGTGGCGGTGAAGACGTTCGACGACCAGCACTTCCTGGTCTGTGCCACCCGCAAGGGCCTCATCAAGAAGACGGTGCTGTCGGCCTATGGCAACGTTCGCAAGGCCGGCATCAACGCCGTGCTGCTCGAAGACGGCGATGCGCTTATCGAGGCCACCATCACGGATGGAACGCACGACATCATCCTCGCCAAGAAGAAGGGCCTGGCGATCCGCTTCCACGAGGGCGAGGTGCGGGCGATGGGCCGCACCTCGTACGGCGTGAAGGCGGTGACGCTGGACGACGCCGAGGACGAGGTGGTGAGCATGGTGGGCGTGAACCGTCAGGCCACGCTGCTCGCGGTGACGGAGCACGGCTATGGCAAGCGCAGCGAGATCTCCGAGTACCGCGTTTCGCACCGCGGCGGCAAGGGCATCATCACGATCAAGACCACCGAGCGGAACGGCAACATCGTGGCGGTGAAGGAGGTCGTCGATGGCGACGAGCTCATGATCGTCACGCGCCAGGGCCAGCTCATCCGCATGCCGGTCAAGGGCATCAGCGTCATCGGCCGCAACACGCAGGGCGTGCGCCTCGTGAACCTGGCCGTCTCACCCGAGGAGAGTGGCAACCTGCTGCCCGACACCGTGGGTGGCGTGACGCGCGTGGTGCCCGAGGACGATGACACGGCCGTGGTGGGCGAGGAAGCGCCGGAGATCACCGACGCGCCCGACGCGCCTGAAACCCCCGAAGCCTGAGCCGACCGACGGGGCCGCTAAGCAACGCTACGCGGCCCTCGTTCGGCCGTCCCTTGTGAAAAGATTCACGAGCGAAGGACCGATGTCCCACATCTCCGAGCCCACCGTTCGCCGG
>JANNKI010000629.1:0-2365 GCA_031396225.1 bacterium
CTCACGTTCACCACGTTCAATTCCAGCGTCAACCCGACCGGGGGGAATCCGCAGGGGTTCCCCTCCGGTTGGTTCTTCACCGCGCCGGTCACCGGTACGTACTACATACAGGTGAATCAGCGGTCCGGGCCCGGTGCCTACCGACTGCGAACCGGGTTGGTGAATCGTGGCTCGGAACGGGGAAGAGACCAGCGCGACATCTTCGTCGGCTGGTCCGATGACGCGACCACGTGGAGTGCGCCGGTTCGCCTGAGCGAGGATCCGATCGGGTTCGACAGCTGGCTCCCCGAAGTGGCGGTGGCCGCCGACGGGGGCGTGTACTGCGCCTGGTACGACTTCAGGGATGCCGCAGCCGCCACGAACGGCGGTGAGTCGAGCGTGTATCTCGCCCGCTCCGGCGACGGCGGCAGCACGTGGACGACGCTCGGCGCGGTCACGGACACGCTTTCGCGCTGGGCTCCCTCGACCAGCAACCTCGAGCCCAATCAGGGCGATTACATCGCGCTGTTCGCGAACAACGCGTTCGTGTGGCCGTGCTGGACCGATGATCGCCGCGGGAACCCCGATGTGTTCGCGGCGCGTGTTGCACTCATCCCGAATGGCGCGCAGGTGGCGTTCAGGAACGTTCGGCTGGGCAATCGCCGCATCAGCATCGACTGGGAGGCGTCGCCCGCCGACACGCTCACCATGCGGCTCTATCGCTCCACCGACGGCGGCGCGTTCCAGTACCGCGACCTGGTGCAGTTCGGCGCGGACGGCCTGCTCACGTACGACGACACGACGGTGACCGCCGACCGCGGCTACTCCTACCGGCTGGGTCGCTTCTCCAATGGCGTGGAGATCTTCTACGGGCAGGTGACCGTGTTCCTGCCCAGCTTGTTCCCGCTGTCATTGGGGCTGCCACGTCCGCAGCCGGTGGTGGGCAGCACGTTCGGCGTGAGCCTGTCGCTGGCCACGGACGAGGCCGCCGACCTGATCCTGCACGACATCTCGGGTCGCGAGGTCTTCCGCCAACGCGTGAACCTCGGCAGGGGACCACACACCCTGACACTCCCCGTCGGCCCCGGGCTCAAGCAGGGGCTCTACATCCTCACGCTGCGGCAGGGCGGCCGGAACACGTCCACGCGAGTGCACCTGGTGCGGTGAACGCGTTGCCGCCGGGCCGAGCACGACCTCAGCCCACGCGAACGGCCGCCCGATGAAGGGCGGCCGTCGCAATTCTCGAACGCGGTGCTCACGCGCCAGTAGAGATCACGGGAACACGATCATGCGCCGCTGCTCCTGATGGCCGCCCGCGGTGAACCGGCACGTGTAAACACCGGCCGCGGCGCGTGAGCCACCGGCGGTGCGCCGGTTCCACACGACACTGTGCCGGCCCGGTTCGTGGGAAGCGTTCACGAGCGTCGCCACGCGACGGCCCAACAGGTCGAAGATCTCCACCCGCACGCGGGCGCGCACCGGCAGCTCGAAGCCGACGCGGGTGTCGCTCTCGAACGGATTCGGCCGGTTCTGCTCGAGCGCGAACCGCAGCGGGTGGTCGCCACCCTGGCCCGCCCGATTGGACGATGCGCCCGTGCCGGAGAGCGCCGTGTGCTCGCCGACGACCTCGAGGAACCAATCGTACGTCGTCGCTTCCTCGACTGGCGCGCCGAACTGCGCCAGCAGGTGTTCGCCCGGGGCCACCCGCGCTCCCTCGGCCGCGAGCGTGGCGCCCACCTCCCCCAACCGCGAGTGCGTCACCGTCGTCGGCTCGTACGCGGTGACCGCCGCGGCAGAGCCCGGCTCGAACCGTGCGATGCCGTGCAGCCGGTGGTCGCCCCGGAACACGAGCCGCACGCGCGCAGCAGCCGGCACCTCGTGCAGCGCGTCGGATCGCAGCTCACGCGGGTCGTGGTGCGCCACGGTCTGCCAGCCCGCGGCCGTCTCACACTGCACGTCGATCCCGGTGCGGCTGGGGTGGACCACGAGCTGGGCGCGACTGGTCTCCAACGCGATGCGCGCCGGGGTGGGGTCGGCGAACTCGACCAGGAGCGTGTCGCCCACGTGGCCCTCGAACGCCGAGTCCGCGGCGAGCGACGCGGTCAAGTCCCGCCCATCGGCATGCCGGACCCGGGTGGGTGGGGCGAGCGTGCCCGTATGGATCCCGTCGCTGGCCGTGAACGCCTCCTGCCCGGCCGCGAGTGCGACGCGCAGGAGCCGCATGCGGCTGAAGCGCGTGGCGAGGGATCCCGAACGGCTCAGTCGCACCCGCGCCACGCTTGCGGACCACTTGGGTCCGTAGGGGAGCCGCAACAGGTCGCGGGTCGGCTGGTCGGGTGCCACGTTGGCGAGCAGCGTGTTCTCGAGGAAGCCGGGGTCGCTGCCG
>JANNKI010000077.1:0-6702 GCA_031396225.1 bacterium
GAGATCTCCCGCGGGGGCAGTCCCACGGGGGCTTCATGCATGGCGATTGTGGTCGGGGGGTGGGTGTGACGCAAGCGACCGACCGTCCGCGGCGTCGGGCGCGAGTGGCTCAACCCTGTGCCAGCAGCCCCACGGCGACCAACGCCAGCGCCACGCCCCAGCGCTGCATCGCGCCGAGCCGTTCGCGCAGCACCACCTGCGCCAACACCACCGTGGTCGCCGGCGCGAGCGAGACGACCGTGGCCACGAGCGTCATGGGCGCTTGCTGCACGGCGAGCAGGTAGAGCACGTTCGCGGACACATCGGTGACGGCCGCACCGAGGATGGGCGCGTACGTGGCGGGCGGCGGACGAAGCCGTGTGCGGCTCGCGAACAGCATGACGAACAGGCACACCGTGGCCGTGCCGCGGCCCGCCACGAGCGGCCAGCCGCTCGCCCCCGGTTGAACGCGCCCCAGGCACACGAGGAACAAACCGATGAGTACGCCGCTTGCGAACGCCGGCGCAAACACCACAAGCGCTCCGGTGCGCGTGGAGCCCGGAGCACGTGCATCGGCGTGCGCCTCGCCGTGCATGCTGATGAGCATGACCGCCGCACACCCCGTCGCCACGCCCATGAGCGGTAGCAGGCCGGGCCGTTCGCCGCTCAGCAGTCCCACAGCCATGGGAACGGAGAGCGCGATCATCGAGATGAGCGGGGCCGCCGTGCTGACCGTGCCGTCCGCGAGGGCTCGGTAGAGGAGCAGCACGCCCACGCCACCGGCGGCGCCGGACGCCGACCCCCACGCCAGGTCCGTAAGTCGCGTCACGCCCGGCACGAACATCGCGTAGACCAAGAGGAACAGGAGTCCCGTCATCTGGAACCACGCGGTCACCGCCACCGCGGGTCCGCGCCGCGAGCCCATGCCGCCCAGGAAGTCGGCCACTCCATAGAGTGCGGATGAAAGCAGCGCCATGACGAACGGCATACGTCCTCCGCCCTCAGCGCGCGACCGCGCGCCAGCCCTCGCGCGAACGCTCCGCCCGCCCGTCGCGCTCCAGCTTCTCGAGGTGCGCGAGCAGCGACCGCTCGGCCCAGCTCCACAGGTCGGGCTGGGTGTCGGCGTAGACCACCGGCAGCAACTCCGCGAGAGGCCGTGGCGTGGCCGCCAGAGCCGTGTGCACCTTCTGCTCGCGTTCGAGGCGATGCCGCACGAGCGCACGGATCCGGCGCACCGCGGCCCCCGAGGGCGAGCCGTGCGCTGGAAACAGCGTCTGCGGATCCAACGTCAGGCAGCGTTCCAACGATGCGAGGTACTCGCTCATGTCGCCGTCGGGCGGGTCGATCACCACGCTGCCCGCGCCACCCGGCAGCAGGTCCCCACAGAAGAGCGTGCGGCGACTGCGGTGCCAGAGCGAGATCGAGTCGCGCGTGTGCCCGGGGGTTTCGAGCACTTGCAGCGTCCAGTCGTTCAAGCCCGGCGTGAGTGGCAGCCAATCGCCGTCCTTCACCACCACGTCCAGTGGCAGGTGCGGCGCGAGCCCGCGATGCCCCACCACGCGCGCGCCCAGCCGCTCGCGACAGGCGGCCACGCCCCCCATGTGATCGGGATGGTGGTGCGTCACGACGATCATGGTCACGCGCCGGCCCTCGGCGGCCAGGTGATCGGTGAGCGCGAACAACTCGCGCAGGTCGTCTGGCTCGCCGCTGCCCGGGTCCACCAACGCCAACTCGGTCTCGCCGACCAGGTAGGCGTTCGTGTAAAGCGCCGGTGGCAAGGGTTTCGTGCGCATGGCGTGCAGCACCACGCCCCACTGGAGTTCCACGCGCCGCACCGGCGTGGAAGCGCGCGCGGGGCCCTCGGCGATGCGCTCGGCCAGGCCGTCCTCGCCCTCGGCAAGCGCGATGAGCGTCCACAGGATGGGGGCGGCGAACGTGAGCTCGCCATGCCGGTAGCGATCGAGTGCTTCCATTGGCTTCACCCACTCGCCGCTCGCGAGCTCCCCCGGAATGATCACCGGGGCCTGCCCGGAGGGCAGGTGACAGAGAAAAAACAACGTGTCGAAGCGCACCGGCGCGAACACCGGCGTCTGCCATCGCCCGGCGAACGTGAGTGACTCGGGCGCCAGCTTCCAGTCGTGCTGGCGGGTGACCTCGGCGAGCGTCGCCCGGCCCTGAAGCAACGCCTCGCGGGCCTCGCCGAGCGTGCGCGCGTCCACGGCGCCGTCGCCGCCGACCAGCACGCCGGTCTCCTCGAGCGCCTCGCGCACGGCGCACACCCGGGCCGCGCGCTCGAAGTCGTCGGCCACGCCCGGCACGGGGAACTCGGCGTCCGCCGCGTCCACCTTGCCACCCGGGAACGCCATGAATCCCGGCTGGAACAGCACCGCGTCGCTTCGCCGCACCCAGTAGACCTCGAGGTCGCGGCCGTGCCCGCGCACCAACACCACGCACGCGGCGTCGCGGAAAGGCTTGCTCGCCGCGCTCACTTCTGCTTCGCGTGTGCCTGCTTCGCGGTCGCCACGAATGCCTTCATCGGCACCGCGCCGGCGATCTCGCCGATCACGTCCAACGGCAGGTCGTCGAGCTTCTTGAACCGGATGCAGGCCTTCCCCATGTCGAGCTTCTTGCCCGCGGTCTTGAATCCCGAGACCAGCTTCTTGTGCAGCGGACCGTCCATATAAGTGCACATCAAGTAGAGCGCCATGTGGTTCTTCTGGCTCGCGAGCGCGGCGTAGCAAAGCGGCTGGCCGTTGTAGCTGTCGGGGTACACGTCGAGCGGAACGGACCAGGTGATCATGCCCCAGGCGAACGTCTCCTTGTAGCCCTTGGGCAGGCCGCTGTTCACCACCGCGCGCACGGCATTCAGGGCCTTGCGCCGATCCTCGGGCAATCCGGCCAGGTACTCTGTGATCGTCGTCGCGCTGCCTTTCATGAATGCCCTCCCCTCACGCGCGGTGAACGGACTACGCGCTACGCGCTCGCGAGAGTTCCACGGAACGGCGGATCAGGTCCAGCGCTTCGTCCATCTCGGCCACGGTGATGTCGAGCGGCGGCCGGAAGCGAAGCGACACGTGGCCGCAGCCCAGGATCATGAGCCCTAGTTCGTACGCCTTGTCCGCCACGCGGTTGCGCGTCTCGGTGTCGGGGAAGTCGATGGCGCACATGAGGCCGCGCCCGCGGGCGTTCGACAGCAGTTCGGGCATCTCGGCCTGCATGCGCTCGAGCTGCGACTTCAAGTGCGCCCCCACGCACGCGGCGTTCTCCACCAGCTTCTCGTCCTCGATGATCTCGAGGTAGCGCATGCAGCGCACCATGTCGACGAGATTGCCGCCCCACGTGGAGTTCACCCGGCTCGACACCTTGAACACGTTCTCGGGCTCCTCATCGAGTCGGCCGCCGCCCAGCATTCCGCACACCTGCATCTTCTTCCCGAATGCCACCAGGTCGGGCTTCACGCCCAGCGCCTCGTGCGCCCAGAACGTGCCGGTCAGGCCCACGCCGGTCTGCACCTCGTCGAAGATCAAGAGCGCGTCGTGCTCGTGCGCCACGGCCTTCAACGCCGCCAGAAACTCGGGGCGGAAGTGGTGGTCGCCGCCCTCGGCCTGGATGGGCTCCAGCAGGATGGCGGCGATGTCGTCCTTGCGCTCGGCGAACGCTTTGCGGATCTCGGCGAGCGAATCGGCCTCGGCCTTCTGCACGCGCGCCAGCTCGGCGTCGGTGATCGGGAACATCAGGTGCGGGTTCGACACGCGCGGCCAGTCGAATTTGGCGAAATACTGGTGCTTGCGAGCGTCGGCTGTGTTCGTCATCGACACCGTGTAGCCCGTGCGGCCGTGGAACGCTTCGCGGAAGTGCAGGATCTGGTGGCCCTTCTCAACCTTCGAGCCCTTGCGGAAGTTCCGCCGCACCTTCCAGTCCATCGCGGCCTTGAGCGCGTTCTCGACGCCGAGCGCTCCGCCGGCCACGAAGAACGAATGCGGCAGCCACGGGCGCATGGCGACGCGGCCGAACACCTCCACGAACTCGGCGAACTCGGTGGAATAGATGTCGGAGTTGGTGGGATTCACGAGTGCGGCGCGCATGAGCTTGGCGA
Source organism: bacterium (assembly GCA_031396225.1). GTDB lineage: Bacteria > Eisenbacteria > RBG-16-71-46 > RBG-16-71-46 > RBG-16-71-46 > JAIOPA01. Next base: position 4,076 of record JANNKI010000077.1, read on the forward strand.
GGAACTCGGGATCCTTCATCTTCGGATGATTGAAGCCGATGGGCAGCGTGGCGAAGAACGAGAACAGGTCCAGGTAGTCGCGGCCGGTGCGTGAGTCGTGCAGGCGGCGGCCCTGGCTCTTCGCCAGGTCGAGCACCATGTCGTAACCGTCCGCCAGCATGTGGCGAGCGAGCGTGGCGTGCACCGCGGCGGGTGCGATGTGCGGCGTGTTCATGCGTCTTCCCCTTTTGCCGTGGTCTCGACGAACGCGTCTTCCTTCACCGTGGACAGCACCATCACCGTGCGCGTCTGCCGCACGCCCTCGTGACCGGACAACTGCTCCAGCAGCAATGCCTGGAGCGCCGGCATGTCGGCGACCCGGACCTTCAACAGCAACGACCCGGACCTTCAACAGCAACGAGAACTCGCCGGTGATGTGATGACATTCCTGCACCGCATCGATTTTCTTCACTCGTTCGAGGAAGCTCTTCTCGAACCGCGGGTGTTCGAAGAAGACCTCCACGAAGGCGCATACCTGTGCTCCGACGGCGGCGGGATCCACGACCGCGGTCCAACGCTTGATGACGCCCGCGGCCTCGAGCTTCTTGACGCGCTCGTGCACCGCGGCGGTCGAGAGCCCCACCCGCTTGGCGATCTCGGCCTGCGCGAGCGAAGCGTCCCTCTGCACCAGCGCCAGGATGCGGCGGTCGGTGCGGTCGAGTTCCCGCGAGATGGTGGCTCTCTTGACCATGGTTCAAGTATATTTTCGGCGGAATCGAGTTTCAACTGTAATATTTCTTGATGCCTTGGCTAATCGCCAAATTAAACCGCGACATGATGTGGAATGCGACTCGCAAGATGCCATAACAAGCTGCGCCGCAGTTCGTTATGCGATTCGGTGGCGCTGCGGACGGTCGTCAGGTCCGGCCGACGAGTCCGAGGGTGCGCAGCAGCGCCTGAAATCGGGGGTGGCGGCGCAGCGGGTCCACCGCGGGGTCCACACCCAGCAGGATGACCTCGTCGGTTCGGTCGCGGACCGCCCGCTCGAGGAGATCGAGCGCAGCGGCCTCGTCGCCGAGGCCAATGTGGACAAGCGCGAGTGTGTAGGGCTGCACGTAGCGCGCGGGCTGCATGGCGTGAAGGCTGTCCAGCACCGCGAGCGCTTCTTTTCTCCGTCCGCTCACGCCATAGGCGTACCCCAGCCAGCCCAAGGGGAATGGATTCCCCGGGTCGAATCGCGTGGACTCGACCAGGCTCTCGATGCCCGCTTCGCGGTCGCCTCGGAATAGCTGCGCCTGTCCGAGCACCATGCGAGGCATGTAGCCGGTGGGGTTGTTGTTTGCCACCTCAGTGGCCCGTGCGACCGCCGCATCCCACCGGCGCCCCTCGAACAGCGGCCACAACGACATGACTGCCGTCAGCGGCGACAGAGGGTCGATCTCACGCGCACGCTCCAGTTCGTGGCTCGCCTCGTCGAAGCGGCCCAGCACGGTGAGCAGCACGCCGTAGTTCTGGTGGGCCGTGCCCTCGTTGGGGTTTAGTTCCAGAGCGTGTCGGAACGACCGCCCCGCCCCGGCCCAGTCCCAGTCGTGTGCCATCTTCGAATAGCCCAGCGCCGAGTGGGCGGCGGCATTCTCGGGTTCGAGCTGCAGGGCCTTGTCCAATGCGGCGCGCGCCATGGGCTTGGCCTCGACGGTGTTCATGTAGATGCCTGACATGAATTCGTAGACAAGCGCCAGTCCCACGTACGCTGGGGCGTACGAGGAATCACGCGCGATCGCAGCTTGGTAGCTCGACAGCGCAGCCTTGAAACCGGCGGTGGACTGCTGGTTGAACTCGGCGACGCCACGCACGTAGAACTCGAACGCCTCCGGATCCACGCGTCGGGCGGTACCGATGCGCGTGCGCTCGGCGGGCGTGAGTCGCACACGAACATTCTCCACCACGGCCCCGGCCACCTCGCTCTGGAGCTTCAAGACGTCGCGCAACTCCTTCTGGTAGCTCTGGGCCCACAGGTGCCGGTCGTTCCGCGCGTCGATGAGCTGCGCACTGATGCGCACCATGCCGCCCGCCCGCAGCACGCTGCCTTCCACGATCATGTTCACGCCCAGTTCGCGCGCGATCTCCCGCAGCGAGCGCTTCGTGCCCTTCAATCGCATGACTGAGGTTCGAGAGATCACTCGCAGCGCGCCCACCTGAGCCAACCGCGTGATGAGCTCGTCGGTCATGCCGTCCACGAAGTTCTCCTGCCCCGGATCGCCCGACAGGTTGGCGAGCGGGAGCACCGCGAGCGAATTACTCGTTCGTCCAGAGCCGCCGAGGAGCTGCGTGCGGAGTCCTCCCACGTCGAACCCAATCGTGGCAGCGGCACCCAGCAGCACCGCCACCGCGAGCGCGGCGAACGTGGCGGCCCTCGGCGGCGCTCGTCGGGGTGGTGGTCTGGTGCTCGCCTCCCGGGTCGGCGCACGCGCGGAACCGTGCGCCAGCCGGCGCAGGTCCACGGCCAGCTCGCGCGCCGACTGGTAGCGGTCACCGGCCGGCTTCTGCAGGCACTTGGCGATGATGCGGTCCAGTTCTGGACTCGCATCCGCGCCACAGGACGAGGGCGGCGGCGGAACCTCCTGGAGCACCGCCAGCATGATCGCCTC
>JANNKI010000649.1:0-4937 GCA_031396225.1 bacterium
TCGTTGTAGGGCTCACTCGCGTTGAACAGGTCCTTGCTGCCGAGCGGGATCACGACCTCGTTCACGAGCGGCATGCCAAGGCGCGACACCTGCCGCTCCGGGCCTGAGTAGCTGATCGTGCCGTCGCCGTTGATGACGCTCTGCTGCAGGCGCTCCGCGGTATCCCAGATGCCGATGATGTGATTGCCAAGGGCCGCGTCGGGAGCAGCACCATCCTTGGTGAGCGCCGTCTTCGGAATCTGGAGCACGATGCTCATGACGTTGTAGCCCCCCACGCCATCCACGCCCTTGCCCTTGTTGCCGGGCAGCCGGCGGATGCTGATCAGGTCGAACACGGCGGCCAGGTCCACGAAGAACGGATCGTCGCGCGGCCCCACGAACACCTTGTAGCCACCGGGCAGCATGGTGATGGCCGACGTGGCGAGCGCGGCGTAGTCGGGCATGGAGTTCGGGCCCACGAACCACGGCGCCACCTGGCCCGAGCCGACGACGGTCTCCTGGTTCGTGTCCACGTCGATGCGCGTGAGCGTCCACGTCTGGCGCACGTTCAGGTCGGGGTCGGTGAGGCTCGTGACCGCGCCCGTGTTGTAGAGGAACGTGTTCTGGTTCTGGCGCGTGGTGTTGAACGAGAACTCGAAGCGCACGTGCTTCCGCGAGTCGCCGACATTGTCCACATTGATGTAGTAGCTCGCGTTGTCGTCGAAGCTCGCGAAGTTGGGGCCGCTGTTGGGTTCGATCAACGGCACCCAGTTGCCCACGAACGTCACCGCGTTGGGCGCGTCGTTGGCCACCCACGCGTAGAGGTCCGTGTCGTCCGCCAGGCGGTCCTTGTTGGTGCCCGGCGCCTCGCTGTGGCTCGAGGCGATGGCTGCCTGGTGGCCGGTCGAGGCGAGCAGGGCGGTACTCAGGAAGAGCGCCGCAAGGGTCTTGCGCTGCATCGCGGTGGTCCTTTCTTGCTCCCGGGGGGAGCGGGTGAGATTCGCGCGGCCGTCGCCGTGCTGGATGCTGCGAGGGCCGGGTCGTGAAACGCGAGGTGTCTGCGCGCGTTCCTCGACATCGCCCTTACGGAGTGGATGCGTGGGCGGATGAGGGAGCGGGCCGCAGCTGGCGACCTCATCCGGTTGGCGACGAACTCCGTAATGTCCATGTATGCGCACTCCCCGCACGTCGTCGTCGCCGCGCTTCTGTCGCCTCCATGGCCTCGCCTGGATCGCGCTGCTCCTGCCGGCGCTCCCCGCCCGGCCGGCGTTCGCCCACGAGTACTGGCTGGCGCCCGCGCGCTACGACGTGCGACCGCAACCGCCGGTCGAGTTGGGCGCGATCGCGGGCACCGGGTTTCGCGGCGAACGGAAACCGTGGTCGCCCGCGCGCTGCGTGCGGTTCGTCGCGCGCGCCGAACGCACGCTGGACCTCGCGCGTGGCGCCACGAGCGGTGAGGACGTGTGGGCGCGGTTCGCGCCAGCCGACGACGGCGGTGCGATGCTGGCGTTCGAGTCCGGTTACATCCCCATCGAGCTGCCGGGCCCGCAGTTCGATGCCTATCTTGCCGAGGAGGGGCTGCGCGCGCCGCTCGCCGCACGCCGGCGGGCCGGCACGCACGGCGCGGGCCGCGAACGCTATCGGCGTTGCGCCAAGGCGTGGCTCTCGGGGCGCGACGCGGACCGCGCCACGGAGCCCGTGGGGCTGCCGCTCGAGATCGTGCCGCATGCCCTTCCCGGCAGCGGCCCGGCGCTGCGCGTGCGCGTGCTCTTGAACGGCCAGCCGCTGCCCGGCGCGCGTGTGAAGAGCTGGCGCTCGCCGCTCGGCCCGGCGGGCGACCCGCTCGATCCTAGCGCGCGCGACTCTGTCGCGATCGCGTACGAGGTCGCCACTGACGCACGGGGCGAGGTGACCGTGCCGTGCGCGGCCCAGGGTGAGTGGCTCGTGAGCGTGGTGGACATGCAGCCCTGCCGCGACCGGGCGGTGGCCGACTGGGAGAGCACCTGGTCGTCGCTCACGTTCGCCCGCCTGGCGGGCCATCCCTGATGGCGCTGTGATACCCGGCCGCCTCTGACGTACATTCCCTCACGATGGCCATCGGCGACGCGGTGTTCGGCAGGCTCTGGGCCCTGAATCCGGCCCGGGAGGCGGACTGGGACGCGCTTTATGCGGACCAATTGCCGCATGTCTACAACTACTTCCGCTACCGAGTCGGGAGCGGGCCCGTGGCCGAGGACCTCACGTCGCAGACGTTCGAGAAAGCCTGGGTGGCGCGTCATCGCTACCGCCGGGATCTGGCGGCGTTTTCCACATGGCTCATGACCATCGCCCGCAACGTGGCGACGGACCACTGGCGACGGCACCGCGACCACGCGCCGTTGGAGGCCGCCCAGCACGTGGCGGGCGGAGAGCTGCCAGACGAGCTGGCCGAGCAACGCGAGGCCTTTGAACATCTCGCCCGGCTGCTGGCGGAGCTTCCCGAGCGTGACCGCGAGCTGGTGTCGCTCAAGTACGGCGCGGGACTGACGAACCGCGCCATCGCCAGGCAAGTCCACCTCACCGAAACCAACGTCGGCACGCTCCTGCACCGTGCGGTGCTGAAGCTGCGCGCCGGCTGGGAACAAGAAGGAGCCTAGCCATGGACGATCGTTTCCTGCACGACCAGCGCCGCGAGCCGAGCCCCGGCTACGGCCGCGCGTTGCGCGAGCGACTGCGCGGCCTCGACGAGGCCCCCGAACCCCGCGGCTTCCGCCTGCATCCGGCGTTCGCCACCGCACTCGCGGCCGGCGTGGTGGCGGTGGCGTTCACGTTCCCCGCGGTGCGCGCGGCGGCGCAGAACGCGCTGGATCTGTTCCGCGTGCGCTCGTTCACGGCCGTGGAGTTCGACGAGTCGCGCATGGAGCAGTTGAAGCAACTCCACGACCAGACGGGCAAGGGTCCCGCCATGCTGGTGTTCGACAAGCAGGAGGTGCTGCAGGAGCCCGGCCCGCCCGTGGACTATCCCTCGGCGGACCTCGCGGCCTCGGCAGCGGGCCTGCCGGGCCTGCGCCAGCCGGCGTCGCTGCCGAGCGGGCTCAAGTTCGAGAAGGCCGTGGCCACCGGCCAGGGTGCCGCGCGGCTCACGGTGAACACCGAACGGCTGCGCCAGGTGCTGGAAGCGCTCTCCATCCGCGACGTTCAGGTGCCGCAGGGCTTGGACGGCCAGAGCATCACCGTGCACATGCCGGCTTCGGTCACGCAGCGATTCGTGAACGGCAAGCGCCGGCTCACCGTGATGGAGGCGATGAGCCCCGAGGTCACGCTGCCGCCGGGCGCCGACCTGCGCCAGTTGGGCGAGTTGGGACTGCGCGTGCTCGGCCTGGACGCCAAGGAGGCCCGCCACATGGCGGCTTCGATCGATTGGCGCAGCACGCTGCTCGTGCCGGTGCCCGCTTCGGCCGCGTCGTTCCGAACGGTGGACGTGAACGGCCACAAGGGGCTGCTCATCCGCGCCAATCCCGAGCGCCCCGGCGAGAGCGGCAAGCGCGACCACGTCACCATGGTCATGTGGACCGAGGGCGATCGCGTGCTGGCGGTGCAGGGCAACGTGTCGGACGAGGAGGTCCTGGTGCTCGCGCACTCTTTGCGCTGAACGCCGTAGCCCCGCAATCCGGTCCATGCGCCTCGGCGGAACGCCGCGGCTGATCAGTGCCCGCGCGTTCCCCGAGGGAGTGGATGTCCAAGCGAGAGACAATCGTGTCGAATCTCCGGGTCGGAGTCGACGCGCTGCGCATCCACCCGATGCGGACTCTGCTCTCGGTGCTGGGCATCATGATCGGCTCCGCGGCGCTGGTCGCCACGATGGCCGTGAGTGACGGGATGATGGCGTTCGCGCGCGACCGCATCCAGCGCGAGACCTCGGTGCAGGTGGTGGCGATCAGCCCGCGGACGAGCGCCTACAAGGACGGGCAGTGGGTCCCGGTCCACGATCACCCGCGGTTCACCGCCGCGGACGCCCGGGACATGCGTGAACAGGTGCCGGGCGCCAGCGCCGTGAGCATGGTGCTCTCGGGACGCGCCCTCGCGCGCTATCGCGGCGTGAAACACCCCGCCGTGGTCCTGCTCGGCAGCTCGAGCCTGCCGGACTTCGGAACCCTCGAGATCGGCGCGGGACGGTTCTTCAGCGAGACCGAGGCGTCGAACAAGTTGCCCGTGGTGGTGCTGAACTACGCGCTCGCTCGCGAACTGGCGCCCATGCGCGACCCGTACGACATGGTGGGCCAGCAGGTGTACGTGCGCGATCGGGCGCGCCGCGTGGTCGGGGTGGTGCTGCCGACGGAGCTGGAGGACACCGAGACCCCCTCGTTCTCGCTGTACGCGCCCATCGACGCGGCCGGCGCGCTGCTCGACGCGCCGGCGGGCGGGCGATTCTCGCCCACGATCCAACTGCTGGCCCCGACGGTGGAGTCCGTCGAGGACCTGCGCGACGCCGCCGAGGACTGGCTGTCGCGGCGGTACGTGCGGTGGAAGGATCGCGTGCGGGTGACCGTCGGCCGCGAGCAATTGAGCAAGGTCGAGCAGGGGTTCCTGCTCCTCAAGCTGTTTGTCGGCGCGCTGGTGGGGATCTCGCTGTTGGTGGGCGGCATCGGCATCATGAACGTGCTGTTGGCGTCGGTGGCCGAGCGCACGCGCGAGATCGGCATCCGAAAGAGCGTCGGGGCGCGCCGGGCCGACATCCACGCCCAGTTCCTCACCGAGTCGGTGGCGATCGCGCTGGCGGGCGCCGCGGTGGGGCTGCTCGTGGGTTTCCTCGTGGCGGCGGGCGTGACCGCAGGATTCCGCCAACTGGTGCACGTTCCGGTCTACCCGGTCCTGTCGGCGACGTCCATCCTGATCGCCACGCTCTCGTCGTCGGCCGTGGGGCTGGTGTTCGGGACGTATCCCGCCCGCCGGGCCAGCGACCTGCCGCCGGTGGCCGC
>JANNKI010000654.1:0-4043 GCA_031396225.1 bacterium
GCGCCGCGTCGAAGAAGTTGAAGGGCGAAGACTTATACGGCATGGGCGAAGGAGATTCCAGCGCAGAAGGGTCTGGTGGACCCTCGCCTTGCACGGAGACTCCCAAGCGTTAGCCGATTCTGGCTACCACCACGATACCGACACCGCAGCGACCTGGGTTGTCCGACCACCCGGCCGCGGATCGACGCCCGCCCTGCCCGTTGGCAGGGTACCTAAGAGGATGATTCAATGTTCGCATGCGTGAGCCTGCGCCCCATCGAACACACACACTGCTGCCGGCACTCTCCTGTCTGGTTGCGGCCGTGCTGTTCGGTGCGTCGACCCCGATCTGCAAGGTGCTGCTCGCGACTGTCGGCCCGTTCACACTGGCCGGAATCCTGTACCTCGGTGGCGCGCTGGGCATACTGCCGTTTGCATTCCGCGGCGGCTCGCCCGAGCTGAGGCGAGATCGTCGGCAGCGGGGAATGCTCGCGCTCGCGGTCATCTTCGGAGGGGGTCTCGGCCCGGTCCTGCTCCTGTTCGGGCTGCGCGCGGCGCCCGCGGCCTCGGTGTCGTTGTGGCTCAACACCGAGACGGTCGCGACGGCGATACTCGCGTGGGCCTTCTTCCACGAGCACCTGGATCGCCGGACGGTGCTCGCCGCGGCGCTGGTGCTCGCGGGTGGCCTGGTGCTGGCGGCCCCGTCGGGCGTGGCCGGGTGGCGAGCCGGCACGCTGGTGGCTCTCGCCTGCGTCTGCTGGGGTCTCGACAACAACCTCACCGCACTGGTGAGCGGTTTCACTCCCGCGCAGACGACCGCGATCAAGGGCATCGGGGCGGGGACGGTCAACCTCGCCATCGGCCTCGTGCTCGAAGGTGGCCTGCCACCGTCGATGGGCATCCTCGGCGCCCTCGCGTTGGGCGCCTTCAGCTACGGCTTCTCGATCATGCTCTACATCTCGGGGGCGCAGCAGCTCGGAGCGAGTCGATCGCAGCTCCTGTTCTCGACCTCGCCGTTCCTCGGCGTGCTCCTTGCCTGGTTCATGTTCGGAGAGCCGGCGACAGCCGTTCAGTTCGGAGCCGCCGGGCTCATGGTGGCGGGGATCGCGCTCATGCTCACGGCGCGCCACGAGCACGAACACGCGCACGAAGCCATGGCCCACACGCACGAGCACCGGCACGACGACGGCCATCACACGCACGTGCATCCCGGCCTGCCGGCCTGGGTCCGGCACACGCATGCGCACGAGCACGAGCCGCTCACCCACGCGCACCCACACGCGCCGGACCTGCATCACCGCCACGAACACTGAGGCGCCCCAAGGGGGCGCCCCAGTGCCGCCTAGCGCCGGTCCGCTCAGACCGGATCGAGCTGCCCCGCCTTGGGCCGCCGTTCGCCGTAACGCAGGAACAGCACGGGGACTAGAACCATGTTGAGGAAAGTGGAGGTCACGAGGCCTCCGAGGATCACCTGCCCCATGGGGCTCTGAATCTCGTTGCCGGGCTTGCCTCCCGCGATGACCAGGGGAATCAGAGCGAGGCCGGCCGCGAGCGCGGTCATGAGCACGGGCGCCAGCCGCTCCTGTGAACCACGCCGGACCGCCTCTTCGATCGGCAGCCCCTCTTCGCGCATCAGGTGCTGGTAGTGGGACACCAGCAGCACCCCGTTGCGCGTAGCGATGCCGAACAACGTGATGAAGCCGACCATCGAGGCGATGCTGAGGCCGCTGCCGCCCAGCAGGACCGCGAACACGCCGCCGATCACTGCGAGCGGCAGGTTGACCAGCACGATCGTTGCGTGCCGATGCTTTCGGAACGCCACGAACAGCAGCCCGTACATGGCCACCAGGATGAGCCCCGAGACCTTAGCGAGGTTGCGCACGCTGGAGGCCGCCTCCTCGAACTGGCCGCCGTAGACGATGCGATAGCCGGTCGGCAGCGCCACCTGCGCGTCGAGTCGGCGCGCCGCCTCCTCGACGGTTCCGGCGAGATCCGCCCCGGCGACGTTGGCTGTGAGCATGGCCATCCGTTGCACGTTCTCACGGCGGATCAAACTCGGGCCCAGATCGAAGCGGATGCGAGCCACCTCCGCCAGGGGTAGAACCCGTCCGCCAGGTGTCGTCACCGGCAGGCTCTCGATCTGGTCCCGGTCGCGCCTCAGGTCTTCCGGGTAGCGAACCACCACCCGCGATACGACGCCTCCCTCGGCGACCTGTCCGACCTCGGAGCCCTGAAACAGGGCCTCGACCGTGCGGGCGAGCGACGCCGCAGTGACCCCGTGCCGGGCCATGGCGGGCCGATCGAACTCGATCAGCAGCTGGGGCACACTGGCCTGCTCCTGGTTGCCGAGATCCACGATTCCCGGCACCTCGGCGAGCACCTTTTGGGCGGAAGCGGCAAGGCCGCGCAGCACCGACAGGTCGGGTCCGAAGATCTTCACGGCGAGGTTCGACTTGCTACCGGAGATCATGTGGTCGATGCGGTGGCTGATGGGCTGGCCGAAGCTCACCTGGGCGCCGGGAATCGTGGCCACAGCCCGGCGCATCTCCTCCAGCAACCGGTCCTTGGGGCGACCCGGACGGAGTACGACCTCCATCTCGGAGGCGTTGACCCCCTGTACGTGTTCGTCCTTCTCGGCCCGGCCGGTCCGACGGCTGGTGGACACGACTTCGGGGAACGACAGAAGTGATTTCTCGACCTCACGGCCGATCGCGTCGCTCTCCTCGAGCGTGATGCCAGGCGCGCTCACGACCGAGACCGTGAGCGATCCCTCGTTGAAGGGCGGCAGGAAACCACGGCCGAGGAACGGCAGGATGCCGAGGGCCCCCGCCAGCAGGAGCCACGCAACTGCGTAGACCCGCCTCGGATGGGCGATCGCGCTATCGAGATCGCGAACGTACCGGGCCTTGAGCTTTCGCAGCAACCACGGCTCAGCCGTTTCGACCACGCGAGAGCGGGCCAGCATCATGTAGCAGAGGACGGGGGAAATGGTGAGGGATACGAGGAACGAAGCCGCAAGTGCGGTGATGTAAGCGAGGCCGAGCGGTCGCAACAGGCGGCCCTCCATGCCGGGGAGCAGGAACAGGGGCACGAATACGAGTCCGATGATCAGCGTGGCATAGAAGATGGCGCCGCGAACTTCGGACGTGGCCCGGAAGACAACCTCGAGAGGCTCCCGACGATCGCCCTGGGGCTTCATGTGCTCGAGACGAAGGCGTCGGACTACGTTCTCGATCCCGATGATGGCGTCATCCACGAGCACGCCAATGGCGATCGTGAAGCCGCCGAGGGTCATCGTGTTGATCGTGACGCCGAAGATGGAGAGTGTAAGAATACCGGCGACCAGCGAGAGAGGGATCGCGAGCGCCATGATCAACGTGGTTCGGACGCTACCCAGGAACAGGAACAGGATCGCCACCACGAGGATCGCGCCGTCCCGCAGCGCCGCGGTGACGTTGTGGATGGCCACCTCGATGAAATCGGCCTGGCGGAAGTTCTCCTTCTCGATCTGGACGCCGGCCGGCAGCGTGCGGCCGAGCCGCTCGACGGCCCCGTCGATCTCGCGCGTGAGCGCAAGCGTGTTCGCTCCGGGCTGTTTCTGCACGCTCAGGATGACGGCCGGCTTTGTCCGGTAGGACGCCGTGCCCCGCTTGGGCTCAGGGCCGGCGTGGACGTTCGCGATGCTCCCGACCGTGATCGGGAACCCGCCCCGGGACTCGATCACCGCGGATGCGAGATCCTCGGTGTCACGAGCGCGGCCCAGTCCACGCACGAGGTACTCCTGGCTCTGGTCGATGTGGAAGCCGGCTGCCGGATCACGCGTGGCGTCGTTGAGGGCGGCCGCCACCTGGTCGAGCGTGACCCCGACCTGTGCCAGCCGCTGGGGATTGACCTGGACGTGGAACTCGCGCATGTCGCCGCCGATTGGCGTGACCTGCGAGATGCCGGGAATGGCCTGAAGCGCACGCCGCATCGTGGTCTCGGCCGCGTGTCGAAGCTCCATCGGACCGATCTCGGGACTGGTGGAGGTGAGCGCGATGAATGTGATCTCGCCCATGATCGAA
>JANNKI010000172.1:0-3471 GCA_031396225.1 bacterium
CGGGCGCGGTGGTGAGCAGCTTGCCGCACGCCACCAGTCCCAGTCCCCACAGCCCCATGAGCGCCGCGGCGACCCCGCCCGTGACCCGCCGGCGCGTCCGCCACGCCGCCTCGACCCGCCTGTTCACACGCTCCACCCCACGCTGCTCCACCGCTGACCTCCCGCCGTTCGTGATCCCAAGCGCATTAGTTACGCCTAACTTCTGTGTTAGTCAAGGCTAATGTTCGGCCGGGCGAAGCGCTGACTTGAGCGCGCAGTCGCGCACCCGACGGGCGTTTGCCGGTCCCCCCGCCCTCGGCTAACCTGCCGCGTCCTAACCCGACCGGAGACTTCCGATGCCGCAGATGACGATGGTGCAGGCCATCACTGACGCACTGCGCCTGTCGCTGCGCGAGGATCCGCGCGTGGTGCTCCTGGGCGAGGACGTGGGTCGGAACGGCGGCGTGTTCCGCGTGACCGAGGGGCTCCAGGCCGAGTTCGGCGCCGAGCGTGTGCTGGACACACCGTTGGCGGAGAACGGCATCGTGGGCGGCGCCATCGGCATGGCGCTCTATGGGTTGAAGCCCGTGGCCGAGATCCAGTTCGTGGACTTCATCTACCCGGCGTTCGACCAGATCGTTTCGGAGCTGGCCAAGTTCCGCTGGCGCTCAGCGGGGCAGTACTCGTGCCCGGTGGTGGTGCGTGCGCCCTATGGCGGCGGCATCCGCGGCGGCCTCTACCACTCGCAGAGCCCCGAGGCGTATTTTTGCCATACGACCGGGCTCCAGGTCGTAATCCCCTCCACGCCGTCCGACGCCAAGGGCCTGCTGCTCTCGGCGATCCAGGGCGAGGACCCGGTGATCTTCCTCGAGCCCAAGCGGCTCTATCGCAGCACCAAGGAGGACGTGGCGGAGGGGAGCTACACCGTGCCGATCGGCAAGGCCCGTGTCGCGCGCGCCGGGGAGCACGTGACCGTGCTCGCCTACGGCGCCATGGTGCCGGTGTCCCTCGAGGCCGCCGAGCAGGCGGACGGCCGTGGCTGGAGCGTGGAGGTGCTCGACCTGCGCACGCTGCTGCCGCTCGACACCGAGGCCGTGCTGGCCAGCGTGCGGCGCACCGGCCGGTTGGTCATCGTGCACGAGGCGCCGCGCACGTGCGGCTATGGTGCGGAATTGTCCGCGCTCGTCGCGGAGCAGGCGCTCACCTCGTTGCAGGCGCCGGTGCTGCGCGTGACCGGCTACGACACGCCGTTCCCCTATACGCTGGAACACACCTACCTGCCCGATGCGCGGCGCGTATTCGCCGCGCTCGAGCACGTGATGAGTTACTGAATGCTCGTGATCGTGTGGGAATACATGGCGCGGCCCGATCGGCTGGAGGAGTTCGAGACGCTCTACCGACCCGACGGCCCATGGGTGGAGTTGTTCAAGCAGAGCCCCGGCTTCGTGAGCACGACGCTCATGCGCGACATCCGCGACCCGCATCGCTTCGTGATCGCCGACCGCTGGATGAGCGAGGAGTCCCACGAAGCGTTCAAGCGCGAGTTCGCGGCGCAGTACCAGGCCCTGACCGAACGCGGCGAGCGAATGCACCGCGCCGAGCACCTGATCGGCCGATTCGATTTCGTGGAGTGAGCGAGGACGCCATGGCCCCCAGCACCCCGGCATTCTACGACGTGAAACTCCCCGACATCGGCGAGGGCGTCGCCGAGGGCGAGATCGTGCGCTGGCTCGTGAAGGCCGGCGACACGGTGACGGAGGACCAGCCGCTGGTCGAGGTGATGACGGACAAGGCGAGCGTGGAGATCCCCTCGCCGCGCAACGGCACCATCGCCACGGTGCACGTCGAGGAAGGCGCGCTCGTGCCGGTCGGCACCACGATCATCACCATCGAGGTGGCTGGCGGCGCGCCGCCAGCCGCTGCGGCACCCTCGGCTGGCCAAGCGGTCGCCGCAGTGGCCGCCCCGTCCGCGACGGCACCCTCCCCCGCGGCTCCCCACTCCGGCGCGGCCCGTGTCGAAGCCATGCCCGCGGTGCGCGTCCTCGCCAGGGAACTGGGCGTCGTGCTGGAGCAGGTCTCGGGCACCGGTCCCGGCGGGCGCATCTCGGCGGACGATGTGCGGCGGCTTGCAGCCTCCGGCGCCGCGGCCACGCCCCCCTTCACGGCGTCGGAGGCGCAGAAGGCTCCCACGCAGGCCCCTGTTGAGCCGGACACGATCACCACCCGCATTCCGCTCCGCGGCCTCCGTCGCAGGATCGCCGAGCACATGCGGCGCTCGCTCTCGACCGCGGCCCAGTTCACGTTCGTGGCCGAGTGCGACTTCACCGCGTTGGTCGCGCACCGGGCACAGGTGGCGCCGCGCGCCCAGGCGGCGGGCTTGAAGCTCACGTTCCTCGCCTACGTGTTCCGTGCGCTGCCGGGCGTGCTGCGCGAGTTCCCGCTCCTCAACAGCTCGCTCGACGACGAACGCCAGGAGATCGTGCTCAAGCGCGCGATCCACCTGGGACTCGCGACCAACACCGACGAGGGACTGACGGTGCCCATCGTGCATCACGCGGATCGCCTGGGACTGTTCGCGCTTGCGCGCGAGATCGACCGGCTCGCAACCGCCGCGCGCGAGCACAAGCTCAAGCTCGAGGAGCTGCAGGGCGGAACGTTCACCGTGACTAGCACGGGTGCGAAGGGCGGCGTGCTCGCCACGCCCATCCTGCACCATCCCCAGGTGGCCATTCTCGGCGTGCACTCGATCACGCCCAAGCCGGCGGTCGTGAAGGGCCAGATCGTCGCGCGCGACCTCGGCAACCTGTCGCTATCGCTCGACCACCGCGTCGTGGACGGGGCGGTCGGCGCCGACTTCCTGTATGCCTTGATCGAGCGGCTCCAGGGCCCGGCGACGTGGCTCACCGAGGGAGACGTCGCGTGACCGTTGACGAGACGCTCCGCCGTGTTCTGGACGACGACGGCCGCGAGGTGGCGCCCCCGCCGGTGGTGCCCGACGCCGACCTTCGCGCCATGCACCGCCACATGCTCAAGATGCGACTGCTGGACCAGCGCATGCTGTCGCTCCAGCGCCAGGGCCGCATCGGCTTCTACGGCATGGCCACCGGCCAGGAGGCGTCGGTCACCGGCTCGGCCTACCCCCTACGCAAGGGCGACTGGGTGTTTCACGCCCTGCGCGAGACGGGGGTGTGCCTGTGGCGCGGCACGAGTGTCCAGGAGCTGGTGTGCCAGTTGATCGGCAACGCGGGTGACGTGCTGATCGGCCGCCAGATGCCCATGCACTTCAGCGACCGCAAGGTGAACTCGGTGGCATGGTCCAGCGTGATCGGCACGCAGCTGCCGCACGCCATGGGCGCGGCGGACGCCGCGAAGCTCCTGAAGCACGACACCGTGTGCGTGGGTTACATCGGTGACGGCGGCACGTCCATCGGCGACTTCCACGCGGCGCTGAACTTCGCGGCGGTGTGGAAGGTGCCGGCGGTGTTCTTCTGC
>JANNKI010000202.1:0-4381 GCA_031396225.1 bacterium
ACCACGTTCGACGGCTGCACCTCGAACGTCAGCGCGGCCGCAGCCGCCGCGGACACCGTGAACGCCGAGCTCGTCGGCGGCGTCAGCGCCCCGCTCGAGGCGGTCAGCTGCTTGCTGCCCGCGAGGTTCACGGAGAGGCCCGAGAACGTCGCGATGCCCGAGCCGTCACTCACCACCGCTCCGCCGCCCGTCAGCACTCCGGTTCCGACCAGCGCCAGCGACACCGACTCACCCGCGACGCCATTGCCGAACGCGTCCGCGACCTTCACCTGCACCGCGGGAGCGATCGACACGCCCACGGGTGGCGCTGTCGCTGCGAGCCACCGCCCCCGATCCCTGGGCCGCGGCGGTGCAACGATTCGCGGTGGGTGCGCGGGTCCCGGGCGTGGTGGTGCGGCTCGCGGACTTCGGCGCGTTCGTGAACCTCGCCCCTGGCGTGGATGGGCTGGTTCACGTCTCCCAGGTGAGCGAGCGCCGGATCCAACACGTGCGCGAGGTCCTGAGTCCAGGTCAGGGGGTGGAGGTGGTGGTGCTCGCGGTGGATCCCGAACGCAAGCGCCTCTCGCTGTCCATCCGCGAGGCAGTCGAACAGCCGATCGAGTCGTCGAGCGTAGAACGCGGGCGCGAGCCCGCCGAATCGGACCCAGGCTCCATGCCGGTGGCGCGTCCAGCGGATCCGCCGGCGCTCACGCCCATGCAACTGGCCTTCCGGCGCGCGAAGGAAGAGCTGCAGCGACGCGAGCAGTCGGACTAGGGACGTACGCGCGGAACCCACGAGAAGGAGGAGCGGATGGCAGGCAGAAGCTGGGTCTGTGCCGTGATCGCCGCAGCCGTCGTGGACTTCACCGCGCCTTCCGCGGTGGCCCAGCCGGCGACCGACCCCCTGAACTTCACCTCCGCGCAGTTGGCCGAGGCCGCGGCGCTGCGGGACCGCGCCCTCAACGACGACACCGCTTACGAACTGCTGCGCTCGCTCACGAGCCGCGTGGGCCCGCGGCTGGCCGGCACACCCGGCGACTCGGCAGCGGTGGCCTGGGCGCTCGCCCAGATGCGCGCGCTCGGGTTCCGAAACGTGCGCGCCGAGTCGGTGAGGGTGCCGCGCTGGCATCGCGGCGAGTGCGGCGTGGAATTGGTCTCGCCGTGGCCACAGACGTGCGCCGCCGTGGCGCTCGGCGGGAGCATCGCCACGCCCGCGGGCGGCCTCGAGGCCGAGGTGGTGCCCGTCACCAACCTCGACGAGTTGGCGCGCATCGACTCCTCGCGCATCGCGGGGCGCATCGTCTACTTCTCTGGACGCATGGATCGGACGAGATCCGGCTCGGGATACGGGCCCGCGGTGGCGGTGCGCGGACGTGGAGCGGCCGAAGCCGCGAAGCGCGGCGCGCTCGCGGTGGTGATCCGCTCTGTTGGCACGGATCGCAATCGACTTCCGCATACGGGCGGAATGAGATCCGAGCCAGGCGATGTGCACATTCCCGCGCTGGCGCTCTCGCACCCCGACGCCGACCTGCTCGAGGACCAACTCGCGAGTGGCAGCCCGGTCCGCATGCGCATTCGCAACACCTCCGCGTGGGGCGACAGCGCCTGGTCCGCGAACGTGATCGGTGAGATCCCCGGTCGGGAGCGCCCGCGCGAGTGGGTTGTACTCGGGGCGCACCTCGATTCGTGGGATCTCGGCACCGGGGCGCATGATGACGGAGCGGGTGTGACCATCATGATCGCGGCCGCCAGGCTCATCGGCCAGTCCCGGCTGCGCCCGCGTCGCAGCATCCGCGTAGTGCTATTCGCCAACGAGGAGTTCGGCCTGTCGGGCGCGCGCGAGTACGCGCGCGCGCACGCCGCCGAGGCCGACCGGCACGTGCTCGGGATGGAATCGGACCTGGGCGCCTTCGCCCCACTCGGTCTGCGGTCCCGTGTGCCACTCGACCGGCTGCCTGCGATCCGCGCCATGCAGGGCGTGCTGGCACCGCTGGGCGTGGAGTACCGAGGGAACGACGCCTCGGGCGACGCAGATGTGGGGCAACTCGTCCCGCTCGGCATTCCTGTCTGCGACCTGGACACCGACGCGTCGGAGTACTTCGACCTGCATCACACCGCGAACGACACGTTCGACAAAGTGAACCCGGAGCTGGTGCGGCGAAATGTCGCCTGTTACGCGGTCCTCGCGTGGCTGGCGGCCGACCTGCCGGGCGGTTTCGGTCGTGCACCCAAAGCTCGCTGACTTCGCGGGCAGCCGACGCGCGATGCACCGGGAGGGGAAGCGAGCGATGCCCTGATCAGCTGCGGTCCCCCAGGATGCGGTGCGCAGCACGCGTGATGGCCTGGACGCCCGGGTGGGGCTCGCGTCGCTCCGCCGTGATGGCGTAGAAGTGCGCCCGGCAGTCCCCGGCTCGGCCAAGGCTGCGAAGTCCCCAGCGTGAGAGCGCCTCGGGCGCCGCCGCCTCGGGGATGGGCAGGAACCCCAGACCATCCGCGCCCGCCATCTTCATGAGCGCCCCGTCGGCGTACTCTGCGATCACGCGAGGGCGCACGCCCTGCGCCTCGAACCAAGGTTCCAGCGTGCGCCGCATGGCCGAATGGCTCGCCGGCAGCAGCGCGGGCGCCCCGTCGAGCGAGTGGGGAAAGCGCGCGCGTAGCTGCGCGGCCTGCTTGGGCGCGGCACACAGCACGATCGGGCAGCTGCCCAGCAGATGGTGATGCGTCTTCACCGGGAACGAGCTGGGCGCTGGTTCGTCGGCCAGCACCAGGTCGAGACGATGGGCGGCCAACTGCGCGAGTAGATCGGTCGCGAGACCCTCGTGGCAAGACACCTGGACCTGCGGCGCGACGTCGAACACCGGACGAATGAATGCGTGGCTGAGGGCCTTTGGGAGCGAGTCGGTGATCCCGATGTTCACGCGCACCGGCGTCGCGACCCCCGGCTGCCGCAGCGACGCCTGAAGCTCGTCGCCGAGCGCGAAGATCTCGTCCCCGTAGCGGCGCACGCGCTCGCCCGCCTCGGTCGCGGCGAGCCCGCGTCCCGACTTGCGGAACAGTTTCTCGCCGAGCGCATCCTCGAGCGCCCGCACCTGCGCGGAGACGGTCGGCTGCGAGACATGGAGCTTTTCGGCGGCCCTTCGGACACTTCCCTCGCGCGCGACCATCCAGAAATAGCGGAGGTGGTGGAAGTTGAGTGGGACCATGGGGAGAGTCTACGGGAATGCACCGATGGGTGCACGTCGATCCTGAGTCCAGAGCTATGGATGCTCCCATCCGCTTGTTTGGCTGGAGGCTGGGTGCGGGCCGCCTCGCTGCCGGCGGACCTCGGCCCACGTCCCTCGGCTGGGCAGAGGCGGGCCGCCAAGTCATTGCATCGAGCGCGATTCGGCTGTCTCAGCTGGCCAGTCGGGGCTCAGGTTGCCAATGCTGCAACTCATTGCGGTGCGCGTTGCAATCTGCGTTCGAGATACTTTCTCAAATCCTTTGAAAGCGGCCGCTAGCTCAGTATCATCACTTGTCACCCGTCTCTCAGGCCGCATCCAGAACGCGCACGATCCGCCGGGCATCCCCCTCCGCCACGGCTCGAGATGTGCGACCCCGATCGCGAGCGGCGCCACGTCGCCAAGCGCAGGACTCCACGCCAATGCACCCGTCACGCTCACCCGTGTCTGTACTCGTTCGCGCAGTGTCCGTACCTGCCCGAACGTGGAACCGGATCAGCCTCGCGCTTACCGTGGTCTTGTTGGCGTTCACTGCTACAGCGGCGCGTGCGCTTCCGCTCGAGATCACGACGACCTCGCTCTCGGCCGGCACCGCCGGTGTGGCCTACTCCGACGCCGTCGTCGCGGCGAGCGGCACCACGCCCTACCTGTGGTCCATCGTTGCGGGAAGCTTGCCGAGCGGCCTCTCCCTGGACAGCGGAACCGGCGCCATCAGTGGCACTTCGAATGCGGCGGGGACGAATCACTTCATCATTCATGTCGCGGACGCGGTCAGCGATACCGCTACCAAGGCGCTCTCGATCGCAATCGCGCCGGCGGCTGCGGCCGCGCTGACGTTTGAGGTGCAGCCGTCGAACGTGGTCGCGGGCGTGTCGATCGCTCCCGCGGTCCAGGTGAAGGTGGCGGACGCGTTCGGCAACGGTGTCCCGACGGAACTGGTGTCGCTGAGCCTGGTGGGCACGGGCACGCTCACGGGCGGGGGCGCTGTCGCGACCGACGCCTCGGGCATCGCGACGTTCAGCACGCTCAGCGTGAATCTCGCGGGTTCGAAGCAGTTGACCGCCTCGAGCGGGGCGCTGACGCCGGCGACGAGCTCTGCGTTCACCGTGGCTCCGGCAGCGGCGGCCGCACAGACGTTCGAGGTGCAGCCGTCGAACGTGGTGGCGGGCGTGTCGATCGCC
>JANNKI010000209.1:0-4983 GCA_031396225.1 bacterium
CTGATGGGGTCGGGGCTGCCCGGCGTCAGCACCGGGTTCACGGGGTCGAACCGCAGCATCTTGCCCAGGGGGGTGCTCAAGTTCTGGGCGTTGCCGCCTGGCTCGATGTGGCTGGCGCCGACGTCGTTGGCGTTGCCGCCATCGCCGAGTGCGAGATACAGGTAGCCGTCCGGGCCGAACTGGATCGTGCCGCCGTTGTGATTCCCCGCGTTCTTGCCGAAGGAGATGATCTCGCGGCGGGAGGCAGGGTCCACGATGTTCGGATCCGTCGCGCTCATCTTCCATTCGTTGACCACGGTTTTGAAGTTCTGTGTCGCACCGTTCGGCGCCACGTAAGTGGGTGAGGTCCCGACCGGGATGAGCTCGCCACTGAACGTGTAGAGCGTCCCGAAGCCAACGTGCCCCGGCGTGTTGAACCCGGGACTGAACGCCAGCCCGAGGAAGCCGCGTTCGTCATTGGCGTTCGCCGGATTCAAGGGCGGTGCGACCCGGCTCTGCATGTCGAGCGCGGGCGTGGGCAGCAGCACGCCGTTCTGGATCACCAGAAGGAGTCCCTTCTGCTCGACCACGAACAGGCGGCTCGCGTCCCCCGGAGGGCTGAGCGCGTAGTCCGGGGCGCCGAGTCCGGTCACGAGGGGATGCAAGTGCACGGCGATGTCGCCTCGCTGGATGTCCGGCAGCGGACCGACTTGCTGCGCCCAAGCCTGCGAAGCGAGAGCCAGGACAGCGAGACTTGCGATGCGACGCGTGTTGCAGAGCATGGTGAGAACCTCCCTCCGATGAATGACGCGCGCTTGGACGGCGAGTCCTTTCCCAGCGCGCAGACCAAAACATACGCCCGGCCTGAAGCCCGGTCCTGGACCGATTCCGTCCGCGGCTGAGGATGCGAACCGCTCCCGACGGTCCCGCCGGTCAGCCCAGCAAAACCATGCCCGGTCCGCAGCTACCTACGCGAAGGCTGGACGGCTGGACCGGGCACGGCTGCCGGGCGCCGTGCACCGTCCCGTGGGCGGCAGGATCACCGCAGCAGCGCGATCCGACGCGGATAGGTGTCCTTGTCCACGACGAGGCTCGCGAGATAGAGACCCGGCCCCGCGTGCAGACCGGAGTCGGTTCGCCCGTCCCAGGCGGCCGCGTGGCGGCCGGCCGGCTCGGCGACGCCAACCGCAAGGTGGCGCACGACGCGGCCCATCGCGTCGTGGATCACCAGCGACACGCGCGCCGCCCGCGGCAGCGTGAAACTCAGGTTCACCGTCCCGGACGCGGGCACGGGCCAGGGCGGCGCGAACCACACCGCTTCGGCGCCCGGCCCCGAGGGGACGCCGACGGACGGCGTGTAGTCGATCGTGAGCCTGGGGGGCGTGAACCCTTCGCTTGAGGAGAACTTCCTGGAGGTCGTCGTGGTGGTCTCGTTGCCCTTTACCAACCAGCCGAAGTCGGAAGCCGCGTTGTCGAGCCAGAACTGCACGTCCGCGACAAGGCCTGCGCCAGTCCACTCATAGGGTCCGACGCCGGCCACCGATTGCGACGCGCTCGGCCCCGCGGCGAAGTCGCCGCCGGCCGTCGCCCAACTCAGGGTGTTGAAGAAACGAAACAGCCACGTGGCGTCGCCGGGCTGCGCTGGGGCACCCGCTCCGCCGCCCAAGGAACCTGCCTCGCCCCAGTCGGCGCTCAAGCGATGGAGCGTGACGATCCTTGGGGTCGGATCGATCGACTGGACCATCTCGAGCCTCAGCGTGACGGCGTTGACCGTGGAGCCCGCGGGAATGGACGAGAGGTCGAACGCGAGCAGCCCGCGACGCATCGTGCCACCCCCAAAGGCCCCGACCCTGCCGGCATAGATCCCGTCGCCCGCGCCATTGCTGTTGCCCACGGGCGTCTCAATGAGCGTGTTGTCCTTGGACGGCGCCAGATCCACCGTGACGGCGGCCGCCCAGCCTGCGATCAGCAACGATGCGGCGATGGACAACGAGGCGAAGAGGACCCGGGACCGGATGAGCGGATTCATAGACGGCTCCTCACCAACGGAAGGCGGGACAACTCCAAGCCGGACGGCACGGCGCGTGAACACGGGCTGCCCCGACCGACCGAAATGTTACCGCCGGCAAGTCGTGCGGACCATGGGAATGTGCGCGCCGCGCGCGGCCCGGAGGACCTTGGGGCGGCCAATAGTTCAATTGCGGTTCCATCGAGAGCCGCAAAGTGGTCGCCTCAGAGGAACCGCCCGCGTTCCGTCTTGACCGCTCGCACCGCAGGGGGGTAGGGATTGCATGAACGCGATGGTCGGCGGGTTCCTTGGCGGGCACGCCGCCGGGCGCAGAACCGCTCGTTCACGGGGGGACCGCACCGACATGAAGCTCGAGCTTCGACGCAGGGGCCCGGCCCTCGCGCTCGTGACCCTGTCGCTTGGGCTCGCGCTCGCCTACGCGCGGCCGGTGTTCCCGCTGCCCACCTACGCCGCGCGGACCGGTCTCGACTGCCGCTCCTGCCATTTCGATCCCAACGGCGGCGGCCCGCGCAACGGCCTGGGCTACCTCTTCGAGAAGCAACGCCACGATCTGACTCCGGATCCCGACCCGCGCTGGGCGGAGCTGCCGGCGTCGAACAAGATCGGCGACGTCTTGTTCATCGGCACCAATACGCGCTTGCTCTATCTGGGCATGGGCACATGGGGCGACGTTCAGGTCTCGTCGTTCCTCCAGATGCAGGGAGCGCTGGACGTGGTCCTGCAGCCGCACGCAAACCTCGCCATCGTCATGGTTCGCGACTTCGGCGAGTTCTCGGGGGACATCACGCGCGATCTCTACGGCCTCGTCCAGGACGGCGGCGGTCGCTACTACGTCAAGGCAGGGCGCATCCGCGGCGTCTTCGGCCTGCGCCAGGACGATCACACCGCCGGAACGCGAGGCGGGTTCCTGAACTCGCAGGCCGGCGGCACCGGCGGGTTCCTGCCCTACGATTCGCATGCCGTCGCCTCCGGACTCGAGGCGGGTGTGAGCCAGGGCGAGCTCGCATTCTCGGCATCCCTGACGAACGGCAGCAGGGCCTTCGCGAACAAGGCGCAGACCGCGGGCGCCAAGCTCACGGGCGCGGTCCCCTTCGGCAGGCTCGGTGTTTCGTTCTACGACGACTTCGAGACCACGAGCCGACGGCGCAGCTCGCGCTGGAGCGGTTTCGGGCTGGCCCGGGTGCCCGGAGCGCCCGATCTCACCGTTCAGGGCGAGGTCGGGTTCGGCACTGACGACCTCGGCAACGGGACGAAGAGGAACCTGCTGGCGACGTTCGTCCAGACCGACTACCGGATCAACCGCGCGGTCACGGTGCGCGCGCGGTACGACTTCTCCGACGTGTTCCGCAGCACGCCCGGGAACGCGTCGGAGCGTTTCGCCGTGGAGGGCGAGTTCACCCTCGTTCCGTTCCTCGACCTGCGGCTGGGCTACCGCGAGATCGTTCCCGAAACCTCAGCGAACGAGCACCAACTGCTCGGCATGGTGCACCTCTACTACTGACATGACCCGAGAGTTCCTGGCAATCGCGCTGCTGAGCTCGGCCATCATTTCCCTGCTCGCGGCACTCGGCTGCACCGAGAAGATCCCGTTGCCGACCTCGCCAGAGGGGCCGACCGGACCGACGGTGACCCCCGACTCGATCCAGGCGATCTTCACTGCCAGATGTGCCATCCCCGCCTGCCACTCCGGTTCCGCTCCCACGGGCGGCATGGACCTGAGCGCGGACAGCTCCTATGCGCATACGATCAACGTTCAATCGAGGGCCTGTGCGTCGCTCGATCGCATCGAGCCGAACGATCCCGGCAACAGCTGCATCGTGCGGCGCATCGAGGGCACGGTGCAGCCGCGCATGCCGCTGGGTGGAACGGGGCCGCTTCCGCCAGCGGACATCGCCAGGATCCGCAACTGGATTTCGCAGGGTGCACCCGGAGTGATCACGGGACCGGCGCAGTAGGCGACCACGCGGCCGATCTGCGGCCTGTTGCGGTGCTCGTGCTCTGTCCCGCGACGGCGGAGCGCCATGGCCGGAAGAGGAGCGAATCAAGCAACCGTGGCAGGGCCCTGGCGAGCCGTGCGTGCATGAAACGGAAAGGCTGTCAGGGCCGGCCCTGGCCCGCGGCAGGGAAGTGGTCCCAGCCGCGTGGTTCCAATGGGCGAACGTCGCCCGCGAGATCCTGGAGCTCCAGCAGTGGACCCTCGCTCACCTCGCCGATACGAGTGAGCGGCGTACCGGTGCTCGCGGCCACTTCGGCGCAGCGTTCCCACGCGTCCGGATCCACCGTCAGGAGCAACTCGTAGTCGTCGCTCGGGCCGAGTTGCAGGTTCACGAGCAGCGCGGCCGCTTCGGCCGGAAGCGGTTCACGCTCGTGGTCGGCCGCGGCCGACAACTTGCGGGCGGCCGCCTTGAGCGCCCGGTCCGCGGGCAGGCATGCCTGCTCGACGCGCGCTCCCACGCCGCTCGCGCGACAGAGGTGCGCGAGGTCGGCGGACAGGCCGTCGCTCACGTCGATGGCCGCGTGCACGCCGCCGGCCGCGGCGAGCGATCGCGCGACCGCCACGCGTGGCGGCGGTGCCAGGAAGCGCTCGGCCAGCTCGCCCGGCACGCGCGCACGTGACGGTGGAACGCCCGAGAGCGCCAGCGCCAGGAACGCGGCCGCACTCCCCGGCACGCCGGTCACCGCCAGCACGTCGCCGGCGCGCGCCCCGGCGCGCTTCCACGCGCGCGCGCGCTCCACCTCGCCCAACAGTGTCATTGTGGCCGAGAACGGGCCTTCGGCCGCGACGAGGTTGCCGCCCACCAGGGCAGCACCGGAGTCGTAGAGCACGCGCGCGCAGGCGCGTTCGAACAACTGGCACTCCGCCGCGCTCCACGCCGCGGGCACCACCAGCGACATCACTGCCCAGCGTGGCTCGGCCGCCAACCCGGCCATGTCCGACAGGTTCGCCGCCGCCAACCGCCCGCCGGTCTCGCCCG
>JANNKI010000224.1:0-6476 GCA_031396225.1 bacterium
GCCGAGAAGATCCTGTTCATGCACGAGGTGTTCGGACACCAGCGCCACCTGCTCCAGATGAGCGTGGGCACGCTGCCGCATGCCAGCATGATGCGCAGCATCGAACTCTTCGGCACGCGCGTGGCGCCCGTGGTGCGGGCCGAAGTCGCGAAGCGTACGGCAGCCACCGGAGATGAAGCGGGGCGTTCCTAGCCCTTCCCGAGCAGCTTGAGCACGCCGATGGTCATCTGGGGCAGGTAGGTGATGGCGAGCGTGCCGGCGCCGAGGATCAACAGGAACGGCACGACGTGGCGGTAGAGCTCGGGCAGGGGCTTGCCGAATCTCGACGAGGCCAGGAACAGGTTGAGCCCCGCGGGCGGGAACAGGAATCCCAACTCGAGGTTCGCGAGGAACACCACGCCGAGGTGGATCGGGTCCACGCCGAACGCCGCGCCGATGGGCGCCACGAGTGGAGCGAGGATGACGATGGCGGAGTAGATCTCGAGCACGCTGCCGAGCACGAGCAGCACCACGTTCAGCACCAGCAAGAACATGTGCTGGGAATGGATGTGCGCCTTCACGTACGCGAGTAGCTGGTCGGGGATCTGCGCGTCCACGAGCCAGCTGGTGAGCCCCAGCGCACTGGCGAGCAGGATGAGCACCGCGCCGCACAGCACGCTGGCCTTGACCAGCACCTTGGGTAGCTCGCGGAACCAGTGGATGTCGCGCGTGACGAAGCACTCCACGACGATCGCATAGGCGAACGCCACGGCCGCGGCCTCCACCATCGTGGTGAGTCCTGTGACGAAAAGTCCCACCACGAGCACGGGCACCGACAGCTCCCACTTGGCCGCCCAGCCCGAGACCATCGCCTCGCGAAGCTGGAACGACTGCCGATGCATGGTGAGTCCACGCCCTACCCACATCCCGTAGCCCGCCACGATGAGGATGAGCAGGATGCCGGGGAGCAGGCCCGCCAGATAGAGCGAATCGGCCGGTACGTTCGCCACGACGGCATAGAGGATCACGGGCAGGCTGGGCGGCAATAGCAGGCCGAGGCTGCCCGATGCCGTGACGAGCCCCAGCGAGAAGCCCTCGCGGTAGCCGTCCTTGAGGAGGATGGGCAACAACAGGCCGCCGAGCGCCATGATGGTGACGCCGGAGCCACCGGTGAACGTGGTGAAAAGTGCGCACACGACCGCCACCAGCACGGCCACTCCCCCGGGCATCCAGCCGAACAACGCGCGGAAGAAGCGCACGAGGCGTTGCGACGCGTGTGACTCGGCCAGAACGTAGCCGCACGCCGTGAGCAGCGGAACGGCGGGGAGCGTGGGCGACACCATCAGCCGATAGATGTCGGCGGTGACGGCGGAGATCGGCACGCCGTCTTTGAAGAACAACACGAGCGCGATGCCGCCCATGGCCACGAACACCGGTGCTCCGACGAGCGCCGCGAGCACGATCACCGCGGTGAGCGGCAGCGCGAGCGAGGGCGCCGCACTCGGGATGGCGCCCAGCGACAAGGCGCCCGCAATGGCGGCGAATGCGATCAGCCGGCCCCGCCAGCGAACCGAAGCGCCCCAGGCGAAGCGCACGGCAAGCAGCGCGAGCGCCACCGGCATGACGCACTCGCTCACCCACACCGGGATGCCGATCGCGAGCACCTTGCCCTGTTCGCGATCGGCCATGACCACGCCGTAAGCCGACCACGAGAGTACGGCGCAGACCGCCGCGGCCACGGCCGACGAGAACACGCTTGCGGCGTTGCGCACGCGCACCCTGCCGATGGCCTCGGCCGTGGAAAGCGTGAGGTGCTGCCGTTCGCGCGCGGCGAGCAGCCCGCCGAGCAAGGCCAGCCAAAGTGTGAGCTGGGCGCGGTACTCCGACGAGCCGGGCACCGAGAAGCCACCGAACGGCCGCCCGATGGCATCCACGAGCGGGATGAACATCGAGAACAGGAACGCGATCACCAGCACTCCGCCTTCGAAGGAGTGCAGGAAGGTTCCGAAGCGACTCGCAGGGGGCGGTGGGGGCTGCGTGTGCATGGGCGGGGACACTAAACGACTTTCAGTGATTCGGCATCAGCGCATTCACGACGGTTGCCGAGGCTTCCGGAAGTGGAGTGCGCCGGGACACGACCGGCCCGAGCCCCCCGGCGTGACGCAAATCGACTCGGTTCCTCCTGACTCTCAGCCAGCACTTCGAATCGAGCCTCGCCGTCCCATCTGAAGATCCAAGCAACTCCAAACGCGTCTTGTCCCAGCTTCAGCGTCGATCGAGCGCCTTCCGAACTCCTACTCCGCCTTCACCGTGAAGGTGGCGGAGGCGCGCGTGGTGTCCCAGTCCAGGTGGAGGATGGCGCCCGCGGGCTGTGGTTCGATGCTGATCGTAAAGCGCTCGACCACTTGAGGTAATACGGAGACCTTCATGTCGATGGTGAAGAGGTCGCGGTCGGACTTGTGGGCGGTCCCCCACTGGCCGGTCTCGCTGTTGATGATGAGCTTCCAGCCGGTCGGACCAGGGACGGTCCACAGCGTGTAGAAGCCCGCGGGAACGACGGTGCCACCGAAGTCGAGCGTCTTGTCGGTACGGAGCTGCGTCGCGGCGTTCGCACCGGTACGCCACAGCTCTCCGTAGGGCACGAGGTTCCCGAACACGACGCGTCCGCGTTTGGCGGGGCGGCCGTAGTCGAGCGTGCGCGCGGCGCCAAGGGAGAGCGCCGCGCGCACGGTGTCGCGCGGCGAAAGCGTCCCCAGGCTCGCACCGGCCTGCTCTCGCGCCTGGTAGCCGGCCGCAACGGATCCGATGTCGAGCGATGCCACGCGCGTGAGCGCCACGCGGAACGTGCCCGCGAGAGCGCGCGTGCCGAGGAGGCGACCCGCCTTGTCCACGCGCGCATGGAACCTGTCACCGCGCGAGTTCCAGACGGACACGGAATCGGCACCCAGCCGCTGGATGAGATAGCGTTCGGTGTTGGATGCCCCGATGTAATACACGCGACCGCCGAGCGTGTCGGCGCGCGAGTGGACCAGACGCTGCACCTCGCCCTCGAATCCGGCCCACGGGCTCGTGCCCGCCACGACCAGCGCGCCACGCGGCAGCGCGATCGCCGACTTCACCGGTGCGGCCGTGCCGGTCTGCGTCTCGCCTCGCAGCGTGTCACCGTCCACCGAAGCCCTGATCGTCTGGGTCGGTGTCGGAGAGCCGGGAGGTGTGACCACCATGGACAATCGCACGAGCGCGCCATCCTTGTATTCGTAGACGAACTGTCGGCGTAGCACGCGCGGAGCGCGGCCGACCTGGTCCACCTCGAGCTTGTCCTTCGTTCGCCTGAAGCTCTCGACGCTCGTGGTGTCCTGCCCCAGCGTCAGGATGAAACTCCCGCTCTCGTCCGCCTGGGCGGGCAAGGCGAGCGCAAGAGAGGACAGCGCTGCGAAGAGGCGTGTCATATGACGCATGGAGGTTCCTTTCCTCGGGCAGGACGGCTACCGCTGCGCTGCGTTGACCTCACAGCCTAGCGCGCGAGTTTCGGATCGCGCCGGACGCACCACGAACGCGGCGCACGGGACGCCGGGCGCGGGATCCGAGCGCGACGAGTGACGCGGCGCGCGGGGCTGGTGCCGACGGCAGCGTCGTGATTGAATGCGGCGGACCTCATGTGCCCCTCCCTACCGGCAATTCACCCGCGACGCTCGCAGCCCGCTGTCGTCCTCCCGCTAGTCGCGCTGGTGGCGTTCGTCATCGGTTGCGGCTCGCGTGAGGCGCGTCGGCCGTCGCGCGTGCCGGTCGCGGTCGCGACGGTGGAGACGCGCAGTGTCCCGTGGGAATGGGAAGCGACCGGCACGGTCGAGCCCGTGGCGTCAGCCGACGTGACCGCCCAGGTAGGGGGGATCGTCACGCGCGTCGCGTTCCGCGAGGGCGATGACGTTCGAGCGGGGGCGCCGCTCGTACTGCTCGACAGGCGCCCGTTCGCGGCCCAAGTGGATCAGGCCGAGGCCGTGCTCTCGCGGGATCGAGCCCAGGCACGGAACGCCAAGCTCGAACTCGAGCGGGCGGAAGCGCTGGCCCGCCAACAGGTGATCGCCGACAGCGAGTTGGAGGACAAGCGCACCAGCACCGACGCGCTGCTCGCGAATGTCCGAGCCGATTCGGCGCTGCTCGCTCGGGCGCGCCTCGACTACGCCAACGCCACGGTGCGCGCACCGATCTCGGGTCGCACGGGGCGACTGCGCGTGCACGTGGGTGACGTGGTGAGACCGAGCGACCCAACGAACCCGGTCGTGAGCATTCATCAGCTGCGCCCGATCCGCGTGGCGTTCACCATTCCGCAGACGGACCTCGAAGCGCTGCGAGGTGAGCGCCGCGCGGGCGTGCGCGTACTCGCCACGACCGAGGCCTCGGATACGGCGTGGGCGGTGGGGCAGCTCGCGTTCGTGGATCACGAGGTGGACGCCGCGACCGGCACGGTGTTGCTCAAAGGCGAGTTCGCGAACACCGACGGCGCATTGTGGCCGGGTGCGTTCGCGCGCGTGCGCCTGCGGCTTCGCGACGAGGCCGGCGCCATCGTGGTGCCCGCCGCGGCCGTCGGGACCTCGCAGAGCGGCTCCTACAGCTACGTGTTGCGCCCGGACTCAACGGTTGAGATGCGTTCCGTGAAA
Organism: bacterium; assembly: GCA_031396225.1. Classification (GTDB taxonomy): domain Bacteria; phylum Eisenbacteria; class RBG-16-71-46; order RBG-16-71-46; family RBG-16-71-46; genus JAIOPA01. The sequence goes on from JANNKI010000224.1 coordinate 4,638, forward strand.
GTGGCGCGCACGTGGCGAGGCCTGGCGGTGATCGCGTCCGGACTGCGCCCGGGCGAACAGGTGGTCACGGACGGCCAGGTGCGACTCTCCCCCGGCGCGCGAGCGACGATTCGCCCAGCGCCGGCCACGGGAGCGCCAGCCGCCGGTGAGGCCCGTCCGGCGGGTCGGCCATGAACCTCTCGGCGCCGTTCATCCGACGCCCGATCGCCACCATGCTCCTCATGCTGGGCATCGTGTTCATGGGAGCAATCGCCTACCCGCAACTCCCGGTGAGCGACCTGCCCAACGTGGACTATCCGGTGATCAATGTGCGCGCGAGCCTGCCCGGTGGCAGCCCGCAAACCGTTGCGGCGGCGGTGGCCACGCCGCTCGAGAAGGAGTTCTCCACCATCGCCGGACTCGAGGCCATGACCTCGAGCAGCGGTCTCGGCGGCACGAACATCACGCTGCAGTTCTCGTTGAACCGCGACATCGACGCCGCGGCCCAGGACGTGCAGGCCGCCATCGCCCAGACGCTGCGGCAACTTCCGCAGGGCACGCAGCCGCCGTCCTACGGCAAGTCGAATCCGGCGGACTCTCCGATCCTGTTCCTCGCCCTCACCAGCGACGTGCTCACGCTGCCCGCGCTCGACGAGTACGCGCAGACCACGATCGCGCAGCGCCTGAGCACCGTGGAGGGTGTGGCCCAGGTGCAGGTGTTCGGCTCGCAGAAGTATGCGGTGCGCATCCAACTCGATCCGCAGGCACTCGCCGCGCGCGGGGTGGGCATCGACCAAGTGTCCGACGCGATCGCCTCCGGCAACGTCAACCTGCCGACTGGCGTTCTGTGGGGTCCGAACCAGGCGGTCACGCTGCGCTCGCACGGCCAGCTCGAGAGCGCGCGCGAGTTCCGGAATCTCGTGATCAAGTCGCAGGACGGCGCCGTGGTGCGCCTGGGCGACCTGGGGCAGGTGGTGGACGGCGTGCAGGACAGCCGCGTCGCCAGCCGGTTCAACGGGCGGCGCGCGATCGTGCTCGCGATCAACCGCCAGCCCGGCACCAATACCGTCCGCGTGGCCGACGGCGTGCACGCGATGGTCGAGGTCCTGAGGCCGCAGCTGCCGGGCTCGGTGAGGATCGAGACGCTGAATGACCGCTCCATCTCAATCCGTAATTCCGTGAACGACGTGCAGATGACGCTGTTGCTCACGCTGGTCCTCGTGGTGCTGGTGATCTACTTGTTCCTGCGCAACGCCTCGGCCACGTTGATCCCCAGCCTGGCGCTGCCGCTGTCGCTGGTGGGCACGTGCGCGGTGATGAAGCCGCTGGGGTTCAGCCTCGACAATCTGTCGCTCATGGCGCTCACGCTGTCGGTGGGATTCGTGGTGGACGACGCCATCGTCATGCTCGAGAACGTCGTCCGGCACATGGAGATGGGCAAGTCGCCGCTGCAGGCGGCGCTCGACGGCTCGCGCGAGATCGGTTTCACGATCCTGTCCATGACGCTTTCGCTCGTGGCCGTGTTCATCCCGGTGTTGCTCATGGGCGGGCTCCTCGGTCGGCTGTTCCACGAGTTCGCGGTGGTGATCAGCGTGGCCATCCTCATCTCGGGCGTGGTGTCGCTCACGCTCACGCCGATGATGGCAAGCCGATTCCTCAAGCCCGGCGGCCACCACTCCCCGCGCGGCGTGCTGCGTTTCACCGAGAGGCTGTTCACGCAATCGCTCACCGCATACGAGCGAAGCCTGGGCTGGGTCATGGAGCATCGGCGGGTGACGCTCGTGTTCTCGGCCGCGGTGCTCGTGGGGACGGCGCTGCTGTGGGTGTGGATCCCCAAGGGATTCATCCCCAGCGAGGACA
>JANNKI010000167.1:0-2139 GCA_031396225.1 bacterium
GCACCTACACGCTCGAGGTCGAGGCCCGGGAGGGGGAGCGGCGCTGGCGCACGGAACGGACCTTCGAGGTCGAGACGCTCACGCTGCCGCGCGGGCTGCCGCATGGCCCCGGCGACAACGAGTATCGGGCCACCGTCGCCGGCGTGGCCCAGGACTTCCAGCACCTCGCCCAGCCCGACGCCTTCGAGATCGTGGACCACCGCGGCGAACTGGTGTCGAGCGTGGGCCGGCTGCGAGTGCTGCCGTCGGCACGAGTGAGCCTCTCGAGTTCCGTGCTGGCGGGACGAAGCGAGCGGCGCGCCGTCGCCCAGAGCGGTACGCACGTGCTGCTCGTCGGCACCCCGGTCGTGGCCGACGGCCGGATCATCGGCGCCGTGTTGCTGGGTCGCGAAGTCTCGGGGGCGATGGCGGCACGCCTGCGCGAACTCACCAGCAGCCAGGTGTCGTTCATCCACCAGCGCCTGATCACGCGCACCACGTTGGGAGAGGGCGAGGAACGCGAGGTGGCGCGTCGGGTGTCGAGCGCGATGGTCCGCCATCTCGATCGACCCGTCCGGGACGGCGGCTGGATCGCCTATGCCAGGCCGCTGCCCATGGCGGCCGAGGGCACCAAGCAGGTGTACGTGTTGCAGCGCTCGCTGAGCGCGGAGACGGCGTTCCTCCAATCGGTGCGCGCTCACCTGCTGGAGCTCGGCCTGCTGTTGCTCGCGGCCGTGGCTCTGGCGGGCTCGTTCATCGCCGGGCACATCACCCGGCCGATCCGGCAGCTCGTGACCGCGGCCTCGGCCATGGAGAACGACGACTGGGAAGCGCCGATCGATCGCGACCGCCGTGACGAGATCGGCTATCTCGCCATGCGGTTCGACGACATGCGCCAGCGCCAGCGCACTTACGTTCGTAGCCTTCAAGAGGTGGCCCGCGCCAAGAGCGAGTTCATCGCCGTGGCCTCGCACGAACTTCGCACCCCGATCAGCATCATCCGCGGCTGGGAGGACCTGTTGCGAAGCGGGCTGGTGAAGCCGGGCGGACCCAAATACAGCGAGGGCCTGGACGCCATCTCGCGAGCGTGCGGGACGCTCGAGAAACTCGCGATCACGGCCACGCATATGGCCGAGGCCGACGACGGCAACGCACGCCCGTCCCCGGCCGCGACCGATGTGGAGCCCATGCTCGCCGAGGCGCTCCGCGAGGCGGCGGGGGCCGCTCCCGAGCGGCGCGTGGCCCTGTCACTCGTTGTGCAGCCGGAAGCGCGCGTCGCCTCGCTCGACGCGGCACTCGTCGTGCAGGCGGTGGATGCCCTGGTGCGCAACGGCATTCGCTTCACGCCCGACGGCGGGTCCGTGACCGTCCGCGCGTTCGCGCAGGGCGATGAGCTCGTGATCGAGGTCAAGGACACCGGGATCGGGCTCTCGGCCGAGGCGCTGCGCCGACTGTTCGATGACGCGTACGTGCAGCGTGACTCGCGACATCACCGCACCCCGCGCGGCCTCGAGTTCAACGTCGCCGGGCTCGGCTTCGGGTTGGCACTGGTCCGTCGTGTCGTGGAAGCCCATGGCGGCCGGATGTCGGTGGACGGCGAGGAAGGCCGCGGCAGCATGTTCATGCTGCGGTTCCCCGACGCCGTGTCCGCGGCCGAGGGAACCGAGAGGGCGGCATGAGGCGGACGCTACTCGCGCTATCGGCGTGCGCATTGCTCCAGGTCCCGGGCTCGGCGCACGCAGAACCAGACGTGCGGCTGCGCGGGCTCCTCGACCTGGGACTCGTGTCGTCCCTCGACGGGCGAGAGCTCAACCGCCTCACGTTCGGGGACTCGAACTTCGATCCCTACCGCCTGCGGCTGTTCCTCGATGCGCGCCTCTCCCCCACGCTCGAGGTGCACGTCCAGTCCATCCTGCACGAGGGCGCGGGCGCGCTCCGAGCCGATGGCGCGTATGCGTTGTGGACGCCGTGGACCGGGCGAGATCTCTCGCTCGAGGCCGGCAAGATCCCCTGGCCGATCGGCACGTACGCTCCGCGCACCTACTCGGATCGAAACTGGCTCATGGGAACGCCGCTGCTCTACCAGTACCGCACGGCGCTGCCGTGGAACGACGTGCTGTTCAACACCGACGAGCTCGTCCAGAACGCGGGGATCGCGCA
>JANNKI010000276.1:0-10539 GCA_031396225.1 bacterium
GATCAGCGCGAGCAGGCGGTGGAACCACTCCATAAGGATGTTGAACTGGAACGGCGGGATCAACTGGCCGTGGCAGAGGGGCCAGTCCGGGCAGGACAGGCCCGAGCCGGTCGTGCGCACGACCGAGCCCACCACGATGAGCGCGAACATGAGCGCGGCGGTCGCGGTGGCGATGCGGGCAGTGACGGCGAAGTCGCGGGCGGCGGGCATGGGCTCTCGGGGTGTAGGCCGGGGCGGCTCGCTCGAGCCGCGTTCCGCAGCGATGCTGGCGCGATTGGACCGGCGAGGGAAACTAGCATATGTCTCGGGGTGCCACGACCATGCGGCCGCTGGCCGCGCGACCTCGGTACGCGTGCACTACCGGCTGCGCATCCCGGCCGGGAGCCGCAGGACCGTGGCCCGAGCGCTCGCACGGCATCTCGACAAGCGCCCCACGGCGGCTTCGCTCAAGGGCGCGGTCGATGGGAGCTGGACCGCGGAGGGCGTCGAGGAGCCCTGAGCCCGCGATTCAGGGAGCGATGCGCACGTCGCGCGTCGCGGCCGGTGGCGTGTTGTCGAGTTCGTCGCGCAGCAGGAACAGCGCGTCGCTCGGCCCCAGCGTCATGCTGGCGGAACGCGCCCCGGTGTTGATGGCCGGAGCGCGCGTGCCGAGCAGGCGCCGGAATGGTCCTTCGAGCGGCACGTTGAGCGACAGCTCTGTGGGATTCACGAGCACGATGCCGTTCTGGAAGTCCCGGCGCCACACGCTCGTGGCGCCGGCCTGGAAGTGCACGTCGTCCAGCCAGACGTCACCCGCCTGGGTGCCCAGGAAGAACGTGAGCGGCGACAGCATGGTCGTGGTGGCTTGCATCACCACCTGGAGCTGGCGCCAGGTGCTGTCCACGTCCACCCAGGCCTGCCCGCCCGAGTTGCCCGCCACCAACTGCATGCGACGCGGCGGGTTCGCCTTGCACCAGAACGTGGCCGAGTAACTGTTCCCCGCGATCGTGTTGAGCTGCCCCATGCTCGACACGTTGGCATGCCAGCCCACGGTGCTCGCGGTGGTCACCGTAATCCGCGCCGAGGCGGTTCCGACCGCGGCGGTGGAAGCGTCGCGGCTGATCGAGGCCACCGCCGGCGGGAAGTACGCGAACCGCCAGCCGGTGGTCACGTCGGTCTCGAACCCGGGATTCGTGATGGCGTCGGGCGCGCTGCCCACCCAGAGCCACGTGCGCGCCGGACCGAGCGCCTGGCCGAGCCAGCCGGTGTGCTGCTGCGACGGGCTCGACTGGCCCGTGGCCAGATCCACGGCGTACTCGTCGTACCACCACTGGTGGTAGGGCGCCTCCAACACGCTACGACCGGGGCCGAACGTGTGGAGGCCCTCGCCGAGCGCCGCACTCCCCAGCCCGAACCGCAGGCGGGAGGTGTTGTAGCTCTGGTATTCGCTCCCGGGCGACGAAGTGGAACCACTGAGGATCCAGTTCTTCGGCGGTTGCACGTAGTCGCGGTCGTCGGCGAGGTAGCCACGCGAGGAGCCGTCGCCCAGCATGTTCGAGTACCAGGTGCCGCCCTGCTGAAACGGGAAGTTCTCGCGCAGCCAGCCGTTGTACCACGCGTGCTCGGAGCTCGGGCCACAATTGCCAACCAGCTCGTAGGCGGGGCCGCCGTCCTGCCGCAGGCGCGCGGCCAGGAGATCCGTGGCCGCGGCCCAGCCGGCGTCGAGCGCGGCCAGCGACGCGTAGCCGGCGCGCTGGTAGTCGATGACCCGACCGGTGCCATTCTGCGTCCAGGACACCGTGTGACAGAAGATGTCCGTGAAGATGCCGTCCCAGAGTCCGGTCGCGATGATGTGATCACGGAAGAGGTCCGCGAGTGCTTCGGCCACCACGTAGCGCCCGGTCGGTCCGCGCTTGGCGATGTTGATGGCGATGGTGGCGTACTCCGCGCCCGTGAGCTGGTCGTAGAGGAACCCATCGAGGTCGCGCACCGTGCGCCGGATGAGCGTGGGGATGTGGCGCAACGAATCCGCGTCCCCTATGGGCCAGATGTCCTCGGCCAGCACATAGGCGAGCACGCGCAAGTCCGGATTGCGCGCCCTCAACGCCTGCACGATCTCGGGGCGGTAGGGTGAGATGGGGAACACGTCCAGCACCACCTCGTGAAAGCGCGCCACGCGCCCGATCTCGAGCGTGTCGAGCGTCAGGTCCGCCTTCACGAAGGGAAAGCCGCTGCCCACCACCGAGCCATAGAGTCCGAGCCGGGGGAATGGCTGCGCGCTGGCCGGCACCGCCGGGAGGCCGACGCTGGCGCACGCCACGAGCACGGCGATCAGGGAGGTACGGGAGGTTCCCATGGGCAGTTCCCGTGGTTATCGGCCACCGCGCATGGCAACTCGACCCGCCCTCTTGCCCGCGGTGACCGTGCGCGGAGTGGGACCGGGCTGGGCCTGTCAGCAAACCGGTGCCACGGAGCGCGTTTGTCAGCGAGCTGCAAGCACCGACGCCGTGGCGCCGGCGCGGTATATTGCGCCGCATGCCCGCCGCGGACGTCCCCGCAGAGCCCACCCAGAGCATCTCCCTCGCCGGTCCCGGCGCCGTGCACGCGCTGGCGACGGAGCGCGCGTGGTGTCGCGATGCTCTGCTCCGGGTCTCGCGCACGTTCGCGCTCAACATCCGCTGCCTCTCGGGCCGCATGCTCGAGTCCGTGCGACTGGCCTACCTCCTATGCCGTGCCGCCGACGCCCTCGAGGACTCGTGGCCGGGGCCACCCCCCGAGCTGGCCGCGCGCTTCGACGCGCTCGTGGCCGCGCTCGATGGCGACTCCGCCGCCGCCGCGAGCCTGGCCGCGGGCGCGGCGGCCCAGCGCCCACGGGCCGACCTGCACCTGGTCGCCCGCCTGCCCGCGCTGCTGCACGTGCTCGCGTCGCTGGATCCGGCCGATGCGGACGACGTGCGACGCAGCGTGCGCACGATGGCGCTCGGCATGAAGCGCTACGCCACGCGTGCGGCCGAACGGGGTGCGCGCGAGCCCTACCTGGACGACGATGCCGAATTGCATGACTACTGCTACGTGGTCGCGGGTTGCGTGGGCGAGATGCTCACCCGGCTGGTCTCGCGCACGCTGGTCAACGACGACGCCACGCTCGCGGCGCGCCGGCTGACGCTCGCGCCGGTCGTGGGCGAAGCACTCCAGCTCACGAACATCCTGCTCGACTGGCCGGTGGACCTGCGCGGCGGCCGCTGCCACGTGCCGCGGGCGTGGCTGGCGCTTCACGGGCTGCAGCCCCGCGACCTGATCGGCCCCTCGAGCGAGGCCCGCGAACTCTCACTGCGCCTGGCCACGCTGGCACATGCCGCGCTCGACCGCGTGCCGGACTACCTCGACACGATCCCGACGAGCGAGCATCGCTACCGGCTCTTCTGCCTGTTGCCGGCACTCTGGGCGCGGGCCTCGCTCGACGTGGCGCTCGCGCGCCCGGGCTTCCACGCCATCGCCCACCGCCCACGCCTACCGCGCGCCGAAGTCCTCTCCCAAGCCGCACGAGGCGTCCTGGCCCACGCTCGCCACGGCGCGACGCGACAGGTACTGGGACGCCGGGTCCTCGGCGACGGGGGATGAGCGGTTTCCATTCACGCCGTCGCCTCCGGCTCCGGCAGCGGCTCGCGTGCTGCCGCCGCGGCCTCGCGCGCCGCGATCTCGCGCAGTCGCCCGCTCACCCACACCGCGCCGCCGAACAACACCAGGGCGCACAGGCTCGTGGCGACCGGGGCGCCCCAGCGCTCGGCCACGGCGCCGGCGAACAGCGAGCCGAACGGCGACGTGCCGATGAAGAACAGCGTGTAAAGACTCATGACGCGGCCGCGGTAACGATCTTCCACGGTGAGCTGGATGAGTGTGTTCGTGCTCGACACGTAGAGGATCAGCCCGAAGCCCGCCAGCGCGGCGAAGAGCGCCATGGCCGGGAACCAGCGCGACCAGGCGAAGCCCGCCAGGCCCAGGCCTCCGAGCGTGAGGCCGAGCCGCAGGTTGCGGCGAAGCGTCCAGCGCTCGCGCGTGACCGCCATGCGAAGCGCCGCCACCAGTGACCCGGCGCCGAACGCCGAGAAGAGCCAGCCGTACGTCTGCGCTCCCGCGTGCAACACCTCGCGCGCATAGACGGGCAGGAGCAGGTTGAACTGGAAGCCGAGCCCGGCGCACACGGCAAGCAGCACGAGCAGTTGCCGGATCCCCGTCGTGGACCAGGCGTAGGCGATCCCCTCGCGCATCGAGCCAGCCGCCCGCGCCTGTGGCGAGACCGCGGCAGCGGGCGCACGACCGCGACCGTGCGGCCCGCGCATGAGCACCAGGCTCGCGAGCACCGCCACGAACGAGAGCGCGTTCCACCAGAAGCACCCTGCTTCGCCCACCGTGGCCACCAACACGCCGGCCACGGCCGGTCCCAGGATGCGCGCGGCGTTGAACGCGGCCGAGTTGAGCGCGATGCCGTTCGGCAGATCCTCGCGACCGGTCAGTTCGATGACGAACGACTGCCGGGCGGGCAGATCGAATGTGTTCACCATGCCGTAGACACCCGCCAGCGCCACGACCATCCACGGGCGCACGATCCCCAGACTCACCACGACCGCCAGCACGACCGCCTGGACGAGCAGCAGCCCCTGCGTCCACATCAGCAGGCGGCGCTTGTCGCTCCGATCGGCGATCACGCCCGCCCACAGCGCCAACGGGAGCACGGGGGCGAACTGCGCGAACGACAGCACCCCGAGCATGAGCGCCGAACCCGTGAGCCGGTGCATGAGCCAGCCCTGGGCCACCGATTGCATCCAGGTGCCGATGAGCGAGATGAGCTGACCGGTGAAGAAGAGCCGGAACGGGGGGTGCCGGAGTGCGCGAAGACTGTCGGGGATGCGCGAAGGACGCGCGTCAGCGGTGGGCATCCCGGCCAAACTATCAGGTGCGCGGCGGGCGTGCCGCTTGGATTCCGGCGAGGGCTGCGCTTACGCTGGCGTGCGAGCGCGCGCGACTTCCACGGGCGCCCGAGGAAGTGAAACCGCCATGGCCGAGCACATGTCCGCGAATCCCCTGACGCGCACCCGCAGTGCCCGCTGACACGCAGGACTTCCCCGCCGGCTTCCTGTGGGGCGCCGCCACCAGCGCCCACCAGGTCGAGGGCGACAATCGCCGGAACGACTGGTGGCGGTTCGAGCAATTGCCCGGGGTCATCGCCGGCGGGGTCCGCAGCGGCCCGGCGTGCCGCCACTGGGAGCGCTTCGATGACGACTTCGCGCTCGCCGCCGGCGATGGACACAACGCGCACCGGTTGTCGTTCGAGTGGAGCCGACTCGAGCCCTCGCCCGGGCAGTGGGACGGCGGGGCCGTGGCGCACTACCACGCGGTGCTCGCGTCGCTTCGGCGACACGGCTTGACCCCCATCGTCACGCTGCATCACTTCACGAACCCGCTGTGGATCGCCGACGCCGGTGGCTGGGAGGCGCGCGGCACGGTGGACCGATTCGCGGCATTCGTGCGCTTCTGCGCCCGCGAGTTCGGCGGTGAGGTGGACTGGTGGTGCACGGTGAACGAGCCCGAGGTGTTCGCGTTCCGCGGTTGGAGCGAGGGCGTGTGGCCGCCCGCGGTGCGCGACAATTCGCGCGCGCTCGCGGTGATCGCGCACCAGCTCGAAGCGCACGGCCGCGCGTATCGCGTGTTGCACTCGGAAGACCGCACCGACGCCGATGGCGACGGGGTGGCCGCGCGCGTGGGCTTCGCCAAGCACCGCGTGCAACTCGAGCCGCTGCGCGCCTGGCACCCCCTGGACCGGCTGCAGGCGCACTTCGAGGACCGCATCTTCAACGAGGCGGTCGAGCGGGCGGCTGTGGACGGCGAGATCGACCTGGCCATCCCCGGCACACGCGGCGTGCGGCGGACGTTGCCGGAACTCAAGCAGGCGCTCGACTGGTACGGACTCAACTACTACACGCGTTGGATGGTGCGTTCGCTCTCGCCGGTGCCGCACGTTGCGCGGCCCGGCGCCATCTTCAACGATCTCGGCTGGGAGGTGTGGCCGGGTGGCCTCGAGCAGGCGCTCGTCGCGGCGTCTCGATTGGGCAGGCCGGTGCTCGTCACGGAGAACGGCGTGGCGGATGAGAGAGACACGCTCCGTCCGGGCGCGATCGTGGCGTTCGTGGAAGCCATGCATGCCGCGATCGCCCGCGGCGTGGACGTGCGCGGCTACCTCCACTGGTCGTTGCTCGACAACTTCGAGTGGGCGGACGGCTACCGCGGACGCTTCGGCCTCTACGCCGTGGACTTCGATGACCCCGAACGCCCGCGCACGCGGCGCCGGAGCGCCGAGGTGTTCGCGCGCATCGCGCGCGCCAACGCCGTCACCGCCGACGTGCGCGCTGCGGTGGACGGGCCTTCGGCACGCGGCTAAACTGCGCCGCTCGACTTCAACGGAGGTTCGCCGGATGTGCCCATTCTGCAAGGACAAGCCCTGCAAGGTCGTCGAGCAGCCGGACGGCAGGCTCGCCTGCGAGTGCGGCAGGCATTCGTGGCCCGATGCCGCCGTGTACGCCGAGTCCCTGCGGCTTGCGAATCTCACCGTGGTGCGAGCCGTCCATCACTGGACTCAGTCGTTCTAGGGCGCGACTGATCCGCGACTAAGCCGCCGGGCGTACGCCGAGCACCTTCAACTCCTTGGGCACATCGTCCATGTCCACGAGCTCGGCGCACACGCCCCACGCGCCGTGACGCCGCGCCCACGCTGCGCCTTCCTCGAGCGTCACCATGCCGCCGGCGCGAAGCTCGGTGGCGATCACCTTGACCGGACTGGAGGCGAGTGCGGTCAGTACCGAGTGGGCGTCGGGCATCATGCCCACGCCGCGAGGATTGACCGGACCCATGATCAGGTCGGGCGCCACGCCCCACTCGGCGAGGCGCGCGAGCAGGTGGCCGAGGTTGCGCGTCTCGACGCCCACCAGCCAGTGTCGCTGGTGCGCGAAGCGGACCAACCGCTCGATGAATCGGGGCTGATTCGCGGCCAGCGCCAGGTCCGTGACCACGGACGACACCACGATCCCACGCAGCGACTTGGCCCTGAACAGCAACGCCTCGCGCTCGAGGCGCGGCAATACGCGCGAGGCGAGGTCGCCGGCGAGCCCCATGGGCAGCAGGCTCCTGGCCGCAGCGCCCGCGCGCTTGGCGTCCCAGCTGGACGGGTTGTTGTCGTCGCCCGGGTCGTGGAGCAGCGCGGGTTCCCAGCGCAGGTCGTCGGCGGGCAACAGGTGCGGCACGCGCGCCAGGATGGGCAACGCCTTGGCCAGCTCATCGAGCGCCTTGCGCACGTCGAGCGTGGGCGGCGCCAGCACGGCCTCTGCGCCGGCCGCCACGCCCTTCACGAGCGCCACGGCGAGCGACTCCGACTCCTTGAAGCGCGACGCCACTTCGAGCTGCCGATCACGAGTGGCGCGCACCGGCAGCGCCAGCGACGCCACCCCCAGCATCAGCCGCGGCACCTCGGGCACGGTGCGCTTCACGGTGACACCTCGCGTTCGAGCCCGTCGGTCGCGATGCTGTGACGGACGGCATCCACCACGCTCGCCACGCGCACGGCGCGTGGCGCCGACAGCGCCTCGGCCGAGCCCGGGTCGCCGGCGAGCGAGCGCAGCCATCCCTCCACCACCGCCGGCGCCTCCCCTCCTTCGAAGCGCGATGTCGAGGGCTCGCTGGCGGCCACGACACGGCCTTGCAACGACGCCATGTCCATTTCGAGCGCGTCGTCGGACACGATCACCCGGCCCTCGGCGCCGGAGCCCTCGATGACCATGGCCGTGCCCGGGTAGTCCGGCACGCTCCACGACGTCTCGACTTTCGCGACGAGTCCGTTGGCGAAACGCGCCTCGACCTGGCACTCATCGAGCCAGTCGCTGTAGAGCCGCTGGCCCTGCGCCTTGACCGACACCATCGGGCCGAACGAGGCGTCGAGCAGCAGCAGCAGGTCGGCCAACAGGAAGTCGAGCACATCGCGTCCCGGGTCGGCGAGCGGCGAGAACACGCGCGACACCGATGCCGAGGCGCGCACGTGCTGGATATGCTCCACCGACAGCGCGCCGGTGCGACGGGCGCGCGCGAACGTGGGCTCGAACAGCACCGCCGCTCCGGCGGCCACCGGCCGCTGGCTGGTGGCGAGCGCGGCATCGATGCGACTGGCGGCCTCGCGAGGCATGTTGGCGAGCCCGTGCACGAGCACGGCCAGTCCCGCGGTCACGCCCTTCTCCACCAGGTCCGCCGCCTCGGCGGCCGGCGCGCACACCACCAGCGTGTCGGTCGCGCGCTTCTCGAGCCAGCGCCCAAGCGTGGCCTCGGTCGGGGCGGCGAAGCCCACGCCGCGCGCGAATCGCCGCAAGTCGCCGCGCGGCTCCACGAAGCCCACCACCTCGGCGGAGGGGTGCATGGCGAACGCGCACGCGTAGTCGAGCCCAGCACGACCCAATCCGGCCACCACGACGCGGTCACGCGTCGCGGGTTCCGCAGGGGGCTGCTGTTCCCGGTTCTCGGCCATGGCAGTGGAAGGTCGGGCCATCGTCACGTCGTCCTTGGTGGTGAAAGATGGACGCACACCGTAACGGCGGCACGTGCCGGCGGCAAACACCGGCGCGCCGCGGTTCGGCTCACGCCGTCATCCGGAACTCGAGCTTCGGATCCTCGCGCTCGTGGTCCTGGATCTTGAACAGCTCCGCGGACTCGAGCTTCATGCCCTGCGACACCCACGAATCGGGGATCTGCTCGAGGCGGGTGTTGAACAGGGTCACGACGTCATTATAGAACTCGCGGCGGTCGGCAAGCTGGTTCTCGAGCTCGCTGATGCGCTGCTGCAGGGCGCGGAAGCCCTGGTCCGCCTTGAGGTCCGGGTAGTTCTCGGCGACCGCCATGAACGCGCCGAGCGCGCGCCCGATCTGGCTCTCGGCCTCGGCGCGCTGACCCACGGTGCGGGCCCCGGCGAGCGCCCCACGCGCTTCCGACAACTTGTCGAACACGGCGCGCTCGTGGTGCATGTAGGCCTCGCACGTCTTGACCAGCTTGGGGATCTCGTCGTGGCGCTGCTTCAGGAGCACGTCCACGTTGGCCCACGCGCGGCCGATGTTGTTCTTCATCTCCACGAACCCATTGTAGATGGACAGGAAGTAGCCCACCGTCCCCACCACCACGAACCCGATCAGGGCGGTCCACAGGATCTCTGCCGGATGCATCTGGTCCTCCATCCTTGAGCGCCGGAGCGCTGGGTACGGTCAATGCGGCAAGGGCAGGTCGCCGCTCCTCGCCAGCTCGATCAAGCACCACAACCCGAACAACGACAGCACCGGCCTGCCGATGAGCCCGGCGAACGCCTTGAGGCCATATTCCAGCGACATGGTCTTCTCGCTGCGATCGCTGATGATGAACGCCACGTCGTTCGCTCCGCGCCGGATGACCGCGCTGCACCCGCCGTCGTAACGGCGAACGTGCGCCGCGCCGATCGCGTCGGTGCCGGTGGCCTCGAGCACCTCCTCATCGTCCATGGACACGGGCACGGCGTGCGGTTTGGGGTGCGCACGTCCGAGCAGGTACACGTTCAGCCCCTCCTCGAGGATCCGCTCGCGAAAGCGCATCGGCCCGAGGCTCCAGAGCTGGCGGAGTGGAAGCTGGCGTTCCGCCATGTAGCCCGCGTAGGGCTCGGGCACGCCCAACCCGCGCGTCTCCTCCTCCACCTTGTTGCCGGCGTTCACGCGCGCGCCCTGCGGATAGACCAGCGCCGCGCCCGTGTCGTCCTCCAGGTAGAACGGAGACCCCGACTGTTCGCGGTGCACGGTGCCCCAGTGCCGCATGCCGTTCTTGGAGCGGCGCAACGTCTGGAGTTCCACCTCCCACCACGCGCACGGCCGCGCGCTGAACGGCGCGGTCGCGCGGCTGCGGGCGCGCACCCTGCCCTGCAGCTCGACGAGTCCCATGGCGAGCGAGCGCACACGTGCCGTGGGCGTGTCGCGCAGCAGCCGCTGGAGCCGGAGTGAGTGGAATCCGCGCGCGAACGCCACGGCGCCGAGTCCCACCGCCGCCACCGAGCCCACGGGCCAGAACAGGGACGTGTTCATGACCGCCTCGAGAGCAGCGGCTCGGCGGCCCGCGCCAGATACACGAGTCCCGCGATCGAGAGTGCCGGGCCGAGCAGCGCGAGCGTCTCGTTCCACCGCGACGGCCGTGCCAACGCCTCGTCCGGCGGATCGGCGAACACCAGTACGCGCTCGAGCGTGTCGTCAGCCTCGAACTGCAGCTCGAACGTCTCAACGGGTGGTCCGGGCAGCAGTCGGGGCGCGCTGAAGCCACCGCCGTCGGTACCCGTGGCGGCCAGTTCCTCGGTCTCGGCCGCCACGCTGATCCGCTCGGAGCGGACCACGCCCACGACTGAAACCGTCCGGCCCGCCGCGAGCGCGCGTTCGACCACCTGTAGCGCCACGCCGCGCTCGCGAAGCCAGCGGAGCTCGGCACACGAGTCGAGCAGGCGCGCCAGGCGCTCGGGGATCG
>JANNKI010000287.1:0-4427 GCA_031396225.1 bacterium
CTGGTGCTGTTCGGCGCGTCGTCCATCGGCAAGGACCTCGCACCGCGCGTGGCCGCACTCCTCGGCGTGGGACTCGCGTCCGATTGCACGGCCCTGGACGCCAGCGGCGGCAAGCTGATCGCGCGCCGGCCGGTCATGGCGGGCAAGGCGTTCGAGAAGCTGGCGTTCCCGCTGGTGCCGGCCATGGCCACGCTGCGTCCAAAGGTGTTCGCTCCGGCCGCGCCGGAGGCGGGAAAGGCTGCGACCATCGCGCCGCTCGCGTTCGACTGGGACGCGGCCGCACCCCGCGCGGTGGTCACCGGCACCACGGGCGCCACGGGTGACAAGCCCGACCTCACCGAGTCCGAGATCATCGTGTCGGGTGGGCGCGGGCTCAAGGGTCCCGAGAACTTCGCGCTGGTCGAACAGCTCGCCGAGGCACTCGGCGCCACGGTGGGCGCGTCGCGCGCCGTGGTGGACGCCGGGTGGCGGCCGCACGGCGACCAGGTGGGGCAGACCGGTAAGACCGTGAGTCCCAAGCTCTACGTGGCGGTCGGCATCTCCGGCGCGATCCAGCACCTCGCCGGCATGTCGTCGTCGCGCTGCATCGTGGCCATCAACAAGGACGCCGACGCACCCATCTTCAAGGTGGCGGATTACGGTTTGGTCGGCGACCTGTTCGAGGTGGTTCCGGCGCTCACGGAGGCGATCAAAAAGCTGCATTGATTCAAGCGCCACAGGGGCTTGACGCTTTCTGGCGGGCCGCGTAGGTTGCGGTGTTCGAGGACGCATCACGCGCTTCTGCTCGGAGGATGACGCTCGGCATGCTTGAATACCTGCCAGTCCTACTATTCGTGGCGGTGGGGTTGGGCTTCGGCGCGGTGACGATCGCGGCCTCATCGTTCATCGTGCCGCGCCGCGTCACCCCGGAGAAGGTGTCCGCCTACGAGTGCGGCGTGGACCCGGTGGGCGATGCCCGCGGCCGCTTCAACATCAAGTTCTACATGGTGGCGGTGCTGTTCATCCTGTTCGACATCGAGGTGGTGTTCCTCTACCCGTGGGCTGTCGCGTTCCACCAGCTCGGGCTCTACGGCTTGATCGAGATGGTGCTGTTCATCGTCATCCTGTTGATCGGCTACCTCTACCTGTTGAAGAAGCGCGCGCTCGAGTGGGAATGACCCGAGGCCCCTGCCCATGACCGACGCCCGCGACAACCCGTTCAGGACACTCGCCCAGGCGGCCCCGGGACCCGCCCCTCGGGCGGGTGCCCCGCCGGCGGCCGAGTTGGTCATGCCGATGAGCGAGGAGGACCGCTTCCGCGAGGAGTTGGAGCGCGGCATCGTGTTCACCACCGTGGAGAGCGTCGTGAACTGGGCGCGCGCCAACGCCATCTGGCCGCTGGGCTTCGGTCTCGCCTGCTGTGCGATCGAGATGATGGCGATCGCGGGTCCGCGCTTCGATGTCTCGCGCTTCGGCGCCGAGGTGTTTCGTGGCAGTCCTCGCCAGGCCGACCTCATGATCGTGGCCGGCCGCGTGAGCATCAAGATGGCGCCGGTGCTGCGCCAGCTCTACGACCAGATGCCCGACCCCAAGTGGGTGATCGCGATGGGCGCGTGCAGCTCGTGCGGCGGCGTGTTCAACAACTACGCGATCCTCCAGGGCGTGGACAAGATCGTGCCCGTGGACGTGTACGTCCCCGGCTGCCCGCCGCGGCCCGAGGCCCTCCTGCACGGGATCATGAAGCTCCAGGAGAAGATCCTCACGTCGCGCGTCGAGATCGGGCCGTTTCCGCGGAAGGTCAGGAAGTCGCGCAAGGGGGTCGCCTAGTGGCCCTCGCTCCCGAGGCGGTCGAGCAACGACTCCGCGAACGCTTCCCCGGCGTGGCGTTCGAACGCCAGACGGGTGAGGCCGTGCGCGACTTCACACTGTTCGCGCCGGCCGAGCACCTGGTGGACGTGTGCACGTTCCTGCGGGACGACCCGGAGTGCTCGTTCGAGATGCTGTCGTGGGTGGGCGGCGCGGACTACCTGCCGCGCGTGCCACGCTTCGAGTGCGTGTACAGCCTGCTGTCGTTGAAGCACGCGGCGCGCTTCACGCTCAAGGTGCGTGTGCCCGAGGAGCAGCCGCGCGTGCCGACGGTGTGCGGCGTGTGGCCCACCGCCAATTGGCACGAGCGCGAGACGTATGACTTCTATGGGCTGACGTTTACCGGTCACCCGGACATGACCCGCATCCTGCTGCCCGAGGACTGGGTGGGTTGGCCGCTGCGCAAGGACTCGCCGCTCGGCTACGAGGAAGTGGCGTTCACGCACAACACGCCGGGGCGAAAGGTGCCCTCGCCCGGCTTGACGAAGCTGGCGCCCAAGAAGGTCCGCTACCGTGCGCAATGAGACCATGACGCTCAACATGGGGCCGCAGCACCCCTCAACGCATGGCGTGCTGCGGGTGGCCCTCGAGCTGGACGGCGAGAACGTGGTCGGCTGCAAGCCGATCATCGGCTACCTCCACACGGGCATGGAGAAGCAGGCCGAGTACAAGACCTACACGCAGTCCATCCCGCAGACGGACCGCATGGACTACCTGGCGCCGATGAGCAACAACCTGGCGCTGTGCCTGTCGGCCGAGAAGCTGCTGGGCGTGACGGTGCCGGAACGCGTGCAGGCCATCCGCGTGCTCTTGACCGAGCTCACGCGCATCAGCAGCCACTGTGTGTGGCTGGGCACGCACGCCATCGACATCGGCGCGCTCACGGTGTTCTGGTACTGCTTCCGCGAGCGCGAGAAGGTGCTGTCCATCTACGACATGGTGAGTGGCGCGCGCATGACCGCGAGTTACTTCCGCGTCGGCGGGCTGGCCATGGACATCCCGGAGGGTCTGCTCGAGCGCTGCGAGAAGTTCGTCGACGAGATGCCCAAGCACATCGACGAGTACGAGTCGCTGCTCACGAAGAACCCCATCTGGCTCGCGCGAACCGTGGGCGTGGCGCCGCTGTCCGCGGTGGCGGCGTTGGCGTGGGGCGTCACAGGGCCGTCGCTCCGCGGCTCGGGGGTGAACTGGGACCTGCGCAAGAGCGAGCCCTACTCCGGCTACCAGACTTATGACTTCGACGTTCCGCTGGGCAGGAACGGCGACGCGTTCGACCGCTACTCGGTGCGCGTGGCCGAGATGCGCCAGTCCACGCGCATCGCGAAGCAGGCGATCCAGCGCGTTCGGCAGTTGGGCGAGAAAGGCGAGTACCGCCTGCGCGACTTCAAGTACGTGTTGCCCCCCCGGGAAGAGGTGAAGACCTCCATGGAAGCGCTCATCCATCACTTCAAGATCGTGGCGCACGGGTTCTTCCCGCCGGTGGGCGAGGCCTACCAGGCGGTCGAGGCCCCGAAGGGGGAGCTGGGCTTCTATTTCGTGAGCGACGGAACGTCACGGCCGTGGCGCATGAAGGTGCGCGCTCCCTCGTTCGTCAATCTTCAGGCCCTCCCCGTGATGGTGGAGGGGAAGCTGGTGGCCGACGTCATCGCGGCGATCGGCAGCATCGACATCGTGCTCGGGGAGATCGACCGATGAGCCACGGCATCGTCATGCCCGTCGAGGGTCCGACCACGCTCGCGTGGTCCGAGAAGGCGAAGGCCGACGTGGCCGACGCGCTGTCACGCTACCCGGTCAAGCGCTCCGCCGTGATGCCGGTGTTATGGATCGCGCAGCGCGAGTGGGGCTGGCTGCCGCCGGCGGCACTTCGCCTGGTGGCCGAGGCGGTGGGACTGCCGGAGTCCGAGGTGTTCGGCATCGCCACGTTCTACACCATGTTCAACATGAAGCCCGTCGGCCGGCATCATCTGCAGGTGTGCATGACGCTGTCGTGCTCGTTGATGGGGGCGGACCGCCTGTTCAAGCACCTCGAGCAGAAACTCGGCGTGAGCCACGGCGGGACCACGGCGGACGGTCGCTTCACGCTGCGGCGCGTCGAATGCCTGGCGGCCTGCGGCGCGGGCCCGTGCATGCAGGTGGGCTTCGACTACCATGAGAACCTCGACCTCGCGAAGACCGACGCGCTGCTGGAGAAACTCCGGTGAGCCGCGGCCCGCTGCTGTTCAAGGACATCGACACACCCGGCCTGGCCGGGCTCGACACTTATCGCCTGGGCGGCGGCTACGAGACCTTGGCGGCCACGCTCGGCAAGACGCCCGCCGACAAGGTGATCGAGGTGGTGAAGGCTTCCGGCCTGCGCGGCCGCGGCGGCGCGGGGTTCCCGACCGGCCTCAAGTGGAGCTTCGTTCCCAAGGCGAGCCCCAAGCCGCGCTACATCGTGTGCAACGCGGACGAGTCCGAGCCGGGCACGTTCAAGGACCGCGAGCTGATGGAGAAGAACCCGCACCTCCTGATCGAGGGCATGATCCTCGCGGGTTACGCGATCGGCTCGCATCTGGGCTACATCTACCTGCGCGGCGAGTTCG
>JANNKI010000308.1:0-3914 GCA_031396225.1 bacterium
GCTGGACGAGAGTTTCTTTCGCGTTCGCTTCGACCGATTGACGCCGTCCGAAAAGAGATATCTGCGCGCAATGGCAGACCTCGGACCTGGCCCGCATCGTTCTGGCGACATCGCCGAGCGCCTGCGACGAAAGGTCACCGCCCTCGCACCGACACGAAGCGCATTGATCACCAAAGGTATTATCTGGAGCCCAAGCCACGGCGACACGGCCTTCACGGTTCCTTTGTTCGATCAGTTCATGAAGCGGATCATGCCGGGGGATGAATGGCGTCCATAGTGAATCCGGCTGATTGCAGGGCAATGCCGACGCCCGCCAAGTGAGCTCACCGGGGCGGGCGTCGGTTTTCGCTGGTGTGACTACAGGTCGAAGTGGTGCGCCAGCTTCACCATGAACACGTTGTTCGCGGGCGCGCGCGAGACCAGCCGGTAGGAGTGGTTCATGTCGAATTCCCGCTCACCGTCTTCATCCGCGCGCTCCTGCGTCCAGACGAAATACGCGCTCGAGCCCGGCAGGTACTCCCAGCGCACCACCGCGTTGCCGCGCAGCGACCCCTGTGTGCCGCTCCGGTTCTCGAGGAAGTTCGCCGGCGGGGCCACGGGCACGAACTCGTACGAGCGCGAGCGGGCCAGTTCACGCATGTCGTGGAAGCGCAGCGTGGACACCAGCGGCTGCACGAACAACTGGAAGCTCACGTTCGGCGTGATCGCGTAGTCGGCGCGCAGGTTCACGGACCACTGGGTCTGCTCGAGTTGGGCGAACTGCGAGCCCGTCGCCACGCTGCCGCTCACGTTCCTCAGGAACTGGGTGTCGGTGTGGCCTCGGTAGAACTCCGGGCCCCATTCGAGTCCGAGGTTCGAAATGGGTCGCCAACGCACACTCGGGCTCACGGACTGCGACCAGGAACCGTCCGCTGAGAAGAACGGACTCGTGCCGATGGACCAGAACAACGGCTTCCGGCCGTTCGTGTCGAAGTTGAGGTTCACGTTGGCGTTCGGCTTGGAGATCATGATCGGCCCGCCGCGCGTCTTGCGCGGAGTGAACGCCTCGGCCTGCATGAACGTGCTGCCGTTCCAGCTCCAATTGTTGCGCTGCTCGATGTTGAACCCGAGCCATCCGCCCTTGAGCGTGCTGTTGCCGCCGAAGTCCCACGACGACACCACCGCGCCGAGAACGTTGGCGTACTGCCGCCAGCCCTTCGGCACGTCCCATTGATAGCCGCTGAACAGGTGCGCGTTCACCACGTCGCCGCCGAACAAGAAGCCGAGGTCGTTGTTGTCGAAGCCGGGAGAGATCGCGCCCACTGCCGCATTGAGCAGCACCTTGCCCTGCTGCTTGTTGAGCCACAGCCGCGATCCCCAGCCGGTGAGCGACGTGGCGGAGGGATCCACGCCCAGGCCGGGGCGGTCGGGGCGCTGGTAGTAGTGCGGGAATCCACGCTGGAGCGCGGTCAGCCGCGCCGGCGTTCCCTGCACCGCGGAGCCCGTGGCGTAACCGGAGATGACCCACGTCCGCTTGGCGTCGAGGAACGTCCAGCCATCCATCGCGGCGACCACCGAGTTGCGGTTCACCTGATCGCGCAGCGGATCACTCGCGCCGTCGAAGAACCGGGCCGTGGTCATGGTCATGAGCCCGATGCCCTGCCGCCGGTCATTCATCTCGTGCATGCCGCGAAATACACCGTAGTAGCTCAGCGGCTCCACGCCGTACCTGGACTCGACGCCGCCGTTGCGCAGCGTTGCTTCCTCGCGTTGCGTGACCGCCTGCACCGTGCCCACGTTCCAGCCTGGCGCCAGTTGGCCGGTGACCTTCGCCGCGCCCAGGATATGCGTGGCGGTCGGCACGTCGCTGTACTGCGCAGAGGGTGCGCCGGCCTGTGGGCCACGGCCGATCCGGCGTGAGTAGAAGAAGATGGGCTCGGGCCAGTTGAAGTTCGTGTAGTCGTTCGCGCCGTTGTTCCCGCACCGGAACACGCTCACGCCCTCTGTGAAGAACGGTCGCTTCTCCTCGAAGAAGCTCTCCACGTCGGACAGGTTCACGACCGCGGGGTCGATCTCGACCTGTCCGAAGTCAGGGTTCACCGACGCGTTGAGCGTGAGTTTCGAGCCGAGGCTCATGCGCACGTCGCCGCCCGCCGAGGGCTTGGCCTTCCAGCCGCCGTGGAACGGATCGCCCGCGTCGTACTGCGACAGGTCGCCGCCGTCGAAACGCAGATTTTCGGTCTTGTTGGTGACGTACGGCGTGACCTCGATGTGCTGGCTGGACTTGTGCCCGTCGAGCCCGTGCAGCTCGGGAAACCGCGAGACGTATCCGGACTGGCCACGTGGCGTGTACACGAGCGCATCCTGCTCGCTGTGTCGCGGAAGGAAGCGCTTGAAGTTCACCCCCCAGACCATCTGCTGTCCGGCGCGGAACCGCACCTGCGAGAACGGGATGCGCATCTCGCACGCCCAACCCTGCGCGTCCCGCTGGGCACGCGCCTGCCAGACGCCGTCCCACGAGCTGTCATCCCAGCCGTCGTTCAAGAGCACGCCATCCAGCAGCACGCCGGCCGCGGTCACCATGAAATAGTAGCCGGTGCGCTTGTCGCGGTAGGGATCGAGCAGGATGGCGAACGCATCGGAAGCGGCGTCGTTGTCCCGGCGTGCGAGTCGGGCCACCACCGAGTCCGGCGCCGAATCGAACAGGCGAGCGGCCACGTAAAGCGCATCGTCGTCGTAGGCGAGTCGCACCTCGGAGCGCTGGCGCGGCGGCAGGCCTTCGTCGGGATCGCTCTGGGTGAACGACGAGGTCGCCTGGTCGTTCTTCCACACGTCCTCGTCGAGGAGGCCGTCCACGATCACCGGACGGTCGGTGCGCACGGCGCGGACCGGCGGATGGTCCGCCAACGCCGGCACAGCGAACGCGGTGAGCAGCACCAAACAGAGCAGGGATCGCATGGCGGACTCCGGGGAAAGTCGATGGGCTGTCGACTTCGGCCTTCTGTCGCGTCGGGTCACGGCCGGCGCACTGGCAGCGCGCCGCGGCCGGCGCGCGATGCTCGCTGTACGGCTCCGCGTGTCAGCGGGTTGCCGTCAACGCGAGGGAAACTGACCCGGATCCGCGGAATCTTCCATCAAGCATGGACCAACGCCGGATTCCACGGGACCAACCCGGGGTGGACCGATGCGCTCAGGCCCGGCCGAGCGCAGAGGCCAGTTCGCCCGCGACCCCTGCATTGTTCCGGAGAAGCGCGATGTTCGAGTCGGTGGCCGCTCCGCCGGTGGCCCGCTGCATGGACTGGAGGATGCGGGGCGTGACGTCGCGCCCGCGGACGTCCTGCGAGGCCACCTCGTCCAGCGCGGAGCGAAGCGCACGCTCGTAGAGCTGCTCTTCCAACTCGTCGGCCTCGGGGACGGGGTTCGCCACGACGATGCCCGTGCCCGTGCCGAGCGCGTGGTGCGTGCGCACGGCCTCTGCAAGACTCGCCATGTCGTCGAAGCGCTGGTCCACGCGCAATCCGCTCGAGCGCCGCCAGAACGCCGGGAAGTGGTCGCAGCGCCAGCCGTAGACGGGCACGCCGAGGGTCTCCAGGCGCTCGATCGTGCGCGGCAAGTCGAGCACCGACTTGGCACCGGCGCACACCACGGTCACCGGGAAGTGCGCGAGCGCCGTGAGATCCGCACTCACATCGTCCGTCTCGGAAGCGCCGCGGTGTACCCCGCCGATACCGCCGGTCGCGAACACGCCGATGCCCGCGCGGTGCGCCACGAGCAGCGTGGCCGCCACCGTGGTCGAGCCCGCACCGCCCGCCACGAGTGCAGCCGCGAAGTTGCTGAGGTTCACCTTGGCAACGCCAGGTGTGCCGGCAAGCCGATCCAGCTCCTCGCTCGAGAGCCCCACGCGCACCTCGCCGTCGAGCAGGCCGATCGTGGCC
>JANNKI010000389.1:0-3711 GCA_031396225.1 bacterium
GCCGCGTCGCGCGCGACCGTGCGCTGGTGACCCCCGGCCTCCTGGACCTTGTTCTCGCCCAGGTCCGCCAGGCCCAGCGCCACCGCCGCCGCGATCGTCTCGGCGGGCAGTGTTTTGACCACCCCGATCAGCGTGACACTCCCGGCCGGGCGGCCCGAACGGCGCTCGGCAGCGGCGAGGTTCGCGCGCACGGAGGCGAGATTCGAGGCCAGAGCGGCCGGGGTGACGTTCACGGGACGCGGCAGCCTAGTGCGCTGGGGGGCCTGCGGCAAGCGGATTCGGGCGGGCACGAACGGCTCCGGCCGGGCGCCGCGGGGCGTCCGGCCGGGCCGGTGAGTACATGGTGGAGGCGGCGGGAGTCGAACCCGCGTCCGAAAGGTCATCCACAGAGAGTCCTACAGGCGTATCCGACCTACGCTACTGCTGTCTCGCGCGCGTCGCTCCGGTCGGCGGGATCTCTGCGCACCAGCCCTACAGCATCTCATCCGCGGCCCGCGGGCGGGGCGTTGGACCAGCCTGCGATTGTATGGCGCCCGCACCGTCCCCCACAGGCGGGGTCCGGGAAGGCGTCACAGCCTTTTAGGCTGCGAAAGCCATCTGCTCATTGGCAGATGTGATGTTCCCGCTTTTTTAACGAGGCGACGGGCCCCCGGCCTGCACTCGCTGTTTCAGTCCTCCCGTCGAGACCGGTGCGCCCCCGATGGGTTGCGCGGTCGGAGACCCCGCGCGTTCTGCTTTGGATGCGGTTTCGGCCGCGACGGCTCAGAACGGTATGTCGCTGTCGTCGCTACCGCTACCGCCCCCGAACTCGGCGAAGTCGTCGGCCCCGACCGGTGCGGCCTGATCGTCGGTGCGGGGCTCGGTGCCCTGGGACGCGATGCCGCCGCCGCCCGGGCGACCACCCACGAAGCGCATGTTCTGGGCGACCACTTCGGTGGTGTAGCGCTTCAGGCCTTCCTTGTCCTGCCACTGCCGGGTGCGCAGCGAGCCCTCGATCAGGACCTCGCGCCCCTTGGTGAGGTACTGCTTGGCGAGGTCGGCCTGCTTGCCGAACAACACCACGCGATGCCACTCGGTCTCGTTCTTCCAGCCGCCGTTGCCGTCGGGACGGCGCTCGTCGGTGGCCATGTTGAGCGTGGCGACCGTGGTGCCGCTCTGAGCGTAGCGCACCTCGGGATCCCGGCCGAGGCGACCGAGGAGGATGACCCGGTTGAGGCTCATGGCAGACTCCTTGAAGGGGGCCCCGTGGAGGGGGCGAGGGGTTGTTGACGGGCACAGCATAGTGGTTCGCGCGGTGCGCTGGAAGCACGCGGTTTGGGGTTCCCTGCCTGGTCCCGCGGCGGACATGCTGGGGCTGCAAACCGAGCCCGTGGTCGGCCAGGTTCCCCGCACCCGTTGCCATGGAGCCTCCCTGCGCCCCTGACCGTGCTCGCCCTGCTCCGCTCCGCCGCGCTCACGCCGACCCGGAAGCGCACGTCGGGAGCGGTCAAGTCGCTGGATCGGTGAGCGTCCGCGCCCGCGTTTGACGCGCCCCGGAGCGCTCCCCTATT
The DNA here is from genome assembly GCA_031396225.1 of bacterium. GTDB lineage: Bacteria > Eisenbacteria > RBG-16-71-46 > RBG-16-71-46 > RBG-16-71-46 > JAIOPA01. Next base: position 1,551 of record JANNKI010000389.1, read on the forward strand.
GTCCGCGGCCGATTCGCCACCGAGTTTCATCGGGGCGTGGCGCAGCCCGGTAGCGCACCTGCTTTGGGAGCAGGGAGTCGGAGGTTCAAATCCTCTCGCCCCGACCAGCTTCCGGCCGGCTGCGGACGGCAGCACGGGCTTTCCGCCGTGCCTGGCGGCTCCGCGGCTGGTCGTTTCCGGCAGCGCGACCGGTTCCCCGGGCGGGGCCGGTAGCCGCGTAGCGCCTGTAGCTCAGTTGGATAGAGCAACGGATTTCTAATCCGTAGGTCGGGGGTTCGATTCCCTCCAGGCGCGCCAAGTGCCACGCAACAGTCACTCCGAACATCGTTGGCGGTGGATGTAGCTCAGCTGGCAGAGCATCGGGTTGTGGTCCCGAGGGTCGCGGGTTCGAGCCCCGTCATCCACCCCATTCTTCATCCTGCGCGGAGCACCCCCCGCGCCGCGCGGCCGGAGGCCGCGGCACATGCACCGCCCTGCCACGCGCGGCCGGAGGCCGCGGCTCCTGCCATGATGACCAAGCGTCGCGCCAAGATCGTGTGCACGCTGGGCCCCGCGACGTCCTCGCCCGAGATGGTGCGCGCCCTGGTCGCCGCCGGCATGGACGTGGCCAGGCTGAACTTCTCGCACGGCACGCACGAGGAGCACGCCGCCGTCTACCGCGAGGTGCGTGCCGCGAGTGATGAGGCCGGACGCGCGGTGGCATTGCTGGTGGACCTGCAGGGTCCCAAGATCCGGCTGGGTGAGTTCGAGGACGGCGGCGTCACGTTGGTGGCCGGCGAGCGGTTCGTGATCACCACCGAGCCCGGCGTGGAGGGCACCGCCGAGATGGCGGGCACGACGTATGCCGCGCTCGCGCGCGACGTGACCGCCGGCGCGAACGTGCTCATTGACGATGGTCGCGTGCGGTTGCGGGTGGAGGAGACCGATGGCGTCCGCGTGGTCACCACCGTTCTCGAGGGCGGCCGTATCTCGGATCACAAGGGCATCAACCTGCCGGGCGTGCACGTGAGCGCACCGAGCATGAGCGAGAAAGACCGCGGGGACCTGCGCTTCGCGCTCTCGTTGCGCGTGGACATGATCGCGTTGTCGTTCGTGCGCGATCCCAATGACGTGGCCGACGTGCACGCCGTGATGGACGAGACCGGCGCGCGACTGCCCGTGATCGCCAAGATCGAGAAACCCGAAGCGGTGGACCGACTGGGGCCGATCGTGCGCGCGTTCGACGGACTCATGGTGGCGCGCGGCGACCTGGGCGTGGAGACCCCGCTCGAGACCGTGCCACTGGTACAGAAGCGCGCGGTGCGGCTGGCGCGCGAGCACGGCAAGCCGGTCATCGTGGCCACGCAGATGCTCGAGTCGATGATCCACCACTCGAATCCCACGCGCGCCGAGGCCAGCGACGTGGCGAATGCCGTGCTGGACGGCGCCGACGCCCTGATGCTCTCGGGCGAGACCAGCGTGGGTGAGTACCCGCTGGACGCCGTCGAGACCATGGCGCGCATCATCGAGGCCGCCGAGTCGCAGGGCTTCGGCACGCTGCCGCACCTGCGCCGCCGCCCCGAGACGCGCCCCGAGGCCATCGCGCTGAACGCCGTGCGCATCGCCGAGGACCTGCACGCCGTCGCACTGGTGGCGTTCACCGAGACAGGTGCGACCGCGCGGCACGTGGCGGCGCACCGCGACGCCATCCCACTGCTGGCGTTCACTTCGCGGCCCGAGGTGCGCAGCCGGCTGGCGCTGCTCTGGGGCTGCGAGACGTTCGTGGTGCCGATGGCGCACCACACCGACGAGATGGTGGCGCAGGCCGACCGAGCGCTGCTCGAGCTGGGGCGCGGCAAGCCGGGCGACTACGTGGTCATCGTGGCCGGCACGCCGCCCGGCACCGCCGGCTCCACGAACACGCTGCGCGTGCACAAGCTGGGCGGAGAGTAGGCCGGGCGGAACGCGGAGGCGCCGGATGCTTGGAGCCATCGTGGGCGACGTGATCGGTTCGGTGCGCGAAGGACACGGCCCGTGTCCGGAGGACTTCCCGCTGTTCGTTCCGGAGTCCCGGTTCACGGACGACACGTTGATGACCGTCGCGGTGGCCGAGCGATTCGCCGCGCGTTACGGCGTGCCTTCGGGCTGAGGCGAGCGATCCGCCGCCTCACGGCCGCCTAAT
>JANNKI010000426.1:0-1862 GCA_031396225.1 bacterium
CCGACACGGCGCTCAAGACGGCCGACGCCGGCTATCTCACCCGCCGCCTCGTGGACGTGGCGCAGGACGTCATCATCAACGAGGAGGACTGCGGCACCATCCGCGGCCTGGCGGTGGGCGCACTCAAGGATGGAGAGGACATCATCGAGCCGCTGGCGGACCGCGTGTTGGGTCGCGTGGCGGCCGACGACGTGATGCACCCCATCACGAACGAGATCATCGTCGAGAACGGCGAGATGATCGACGAGGTGGTGCAGAAGCGCGTGGACGAGGCGGCGAAGGCCGGCCTGCAGAAGATGCGCATCCGCTCGGTGCTCACGTGTGACGCTCGTCGAGGCGTGTGCGCCAAGTGCTACGGCCGAAACCTGGCCACGGGCCGCCTGGTGGACCTCGGCGAGGCCACCGGCGTTATCGCGGCGCAGTCCATCGGTGAGCCAGGCACGCAGCTCACGCTGCGCACGTTCCACATCGGCGGCACCGCCAGCCGTATCGTGGAGTCCTCGAAGACCGAGGCCAAGGATGCGGGCGTGGTGCGTTTTGTGGATCTCGAGACCGTGCACTACCAGGGCGCGGACCACGACGGCAACATGTGGGTGTGCCTGTCGCACGGCGCCGAGATCGAGTTGATGGACGGGGACCGCGTGAAGCAGCGGTTCAACGTGCCCTACGCCGCGCACCTGTTCGTGCAGGACGGCGGCGCCGTCGAGCGCGACGCGTTGCTGTTCGAGTGGGATCTCTACAACAACCCGATCGTCACGAAGCAGTCGGGCGTTGTGCGCTTCGTGGACGTGAAGGAGAAGGTCACGGTCCGCGACGAGGTGGACGACACGACCGGCCTGAAGCTCCTGGTCATCATGGAAGATCGCAACAAGGAGCTGCAGCCGGCCATCGACATCCTCGACGCCCAGGGCCACAAGCTCGGGCACTACCCGCTGCCGACGGGCGCGCGTCTCGAGGTCCGGGACGGACAGCGCGTGGGCGCCGGCGAAGTGCTGGTGAAGTCGCGCCGCGAGGCGTCGAAGACCCGCGACATCACGGGCGGTCTGCCGCGTGTCGCCGAGCTGTTCGAAGCGCGCCGTCCCAAGGACGCGTCCATCGTGGCCGAGATCGACGGCGCGGTGGAGTACGTCGGCGTGACGCGCGGCATGCGCAAGTACGTCATCAAGGGGGAGGACGGGCAGGCGCAGGAAGCGCTCATCCCGCAGGGCCGTCACGTGTACGTGCAGAACGGCAGCGTGGTGCGAGCCGGCGACCGGCTCACCGAAGGCCCCATCAATCCGCACGACATCCTGAAGATCAAGGGCATCGAGGAGGTGCAGGAGTACCTCGTGAACGAGATCCAGGAGGTCTACCGTCTGCAGGGCGTGCGCATCGACGACAAGCACATCGAAGTCATCGTGCGCCAGATGCTGCAGAAGGTGCGCATCGAGGATCCGGGCAACACCGCGTTCCTCGAGGGCGAGCACGTGGACCGGCTCATGGTGCTCGAGGAGAACGAGAAGATGATGAACGAGGGCCAGCAGCCGGCCACGTTCCAGCCGCTTCTGCTCGGCATCACCAAGGCGTCGCTCTCCACCGAGAGCTTCATCTCGGCGGCCTCGTTCCAGGAGACCACCCGCGTTCTCACCGAGGCGGCGATCCACGGCAAGGTGGACCAGCTGCGCGGGCTCAAGGAGAACGTCATCATCGGCCACCTGATCCCGGCCGGGACGGGCCTGCCGGTCTACCGGCGGGTGCGCCTCGAGGCCGAGAAGGAAGTCGCGGCACCGAGCCTCGAGATCGAGGACGACGGGGCCCGACTGGCCTGAACAAAGGCTTTACACGGACTGTCGTCGGGGGCCCCCCCACGGGGGCCCCGCGGG